>JAQSYS010000030.1 GCA_029256005.1 Sedimentibacter sp. | reverse complement strand
CCTGTATATGTAACATATTCTCTGTGATCGGCAATCAACTCTGCATTGTCGAAGTGTTTTGCTATTTTTTCACATCTTTTTGGGTCCCCTGGAAGTATAACATACCTTCCCACATCACCTTGTTTCATATTAATATGATATTGAACATCTCCTGAATATGCTTTACTCATAATTTCCTCCTGCAACAAATTTTAAATTCAAGGGCTTCGCCTGTCATGCAACCCACAGCCTAAAGAGGCGTGGGACATTTTATTTAGTTATAATATCCTTTTTAAAAAAGGTGTTTTTCCTATTATGAAACTAATTATTAAACTGCCAGTAAATACAACTATCGCAGCAAATGGTACAGATAGTAAAGGATTGTATTTAAGTGTATTAAATCCTAACTGCAATAAAAATATATTAAAAAAATCATGTACCAAATAAATTCTAAAGGAACAGTCTGATAATATATTTATTAATTTTACTCCACTTTTATTAACATAAATTTTTGAAACCTCATATTTGAAAAATATAAACACTGCTAGGCTCACAAAAAGTACATTTGGTGCGAAATAACTGTAAAATGTGCTGTCTGCTTTTCCTGTTTTTAATGAAATTATATCAGTGAGAACATACGTGCAAATAAATCCAAGTACACCCAAAAAATAAATAATATTTCTTCTTCGTTTTGTAAGCTCATAATTGCTGAAATAATATCCACCTATATAATACCCAACATAACCAAATGTAAAAGATAAATCAAACTTTTTAATAAAAAAATTCAAATCTTCTAAATTAAAAAACTTTACTATTATTGGCAATAAAGATGTGAAAACTAATGAAAGCAAAAGGAAATATTCAGTAGCCTTTTTATCATGTGCAATATTTCTAATAAGAGGTGTAATAATATATAATCCAACAATCATATACAGATACCACATATGATAATGTCCAAATATGAAACTTCTAATAAATACGTCAAAATCAAATGTATCATAGTTAATTAGATTATTATAAATAGCATAAAGCAATGACCATGAAATGAATGCTATCACTATTCTTAATATATATTTGGAATATATCTCTTTATAACTAATCTTTTTACTTGGATTAAGCAAAAACATTCCGCTTACCATAACAAAGATAGGAACACTGAACCTAACTAAGCTGTCATAAAAATTAAATATTTTCCAATCAAAAGTACCAATAACCGCATTTCCCCAATTTCCGGCTGCAACATGAAGTAACACTACAGAAAATGTAGCAAATATCCTTAATATATCAACATATATAATTCGATTATCCATTTTTTATCCTTTATGCTTAATATACTAATTATAGCAACATAGCTAAACTTTTACAAGCAATACAAATAAAAAAGACACTAACTGTGTCTTCTTTATTGATATTACATTAACTGTGGAGAATCATTTTCTCTTGTTTTTATTTTATTTAAAATTACATTGCTGATTTCTTCGATACTCATGCTTCCTATATCGCCCTTTTGTCTTTCTCTTACAGATACAGTATCACTTTCGGCTTCCTTTTCTCCTACGACAAACATGAAAGGAACCTTCTGCAATTGAGCTTCTCTAATCTTATAACCAATTTTTTCAGCTCTTTCATCAATTTCTACCTTTATATTTAAAGCTTCAAGTTCTGCTTTTACTTTTTTAGCATAATCAATAAATTTATCTGATATTGGCAACACCTTTACTTGTACAGGCGCTAACCAAGTCGGGAAAGCTCCTGCAAATTGTTCAATGAGTATTCCAAAGAATCTTTCAATACTACCGAATGCAGTTCTGTGAATCATTATAGGTCTGTGCTTTTGTCCGTCTGCTCCGATATATTCCATTTCAAAACGTTGTGGAAGTTGATAGTCCAACTGAATTGTTCCGCACTGCCATGTTCTTCCTATGCAGTCAGTTAAATGGAAATCAATTTTTGGACCGTAGAATGCACCATCACCTTCATTAATTACATACTTCAATTCTAATTCATCCAAAGCTGCCTTTAATGAAGCTTCTGCTAAATCCCAGTCTTTAATTTCTCCTAAAAACTTTTCTGGTCTTGTTGAAAGCTCTAATTTATATGAGAAACCGAATTGTTTGTATATCTCGTCAATTAATTTGATAACACCTTTAATTTCATCCTTTATTTGTTCAGGTAATATGAATAAATGGGCATCATCTTGAGTAAATGCTCTTACACGCATCAATCCATGAAGTGCACCTGACAATTCGTGTCTGTGAACTCTTCCTGCTTCAGCTACTCTCATTGGGAAGTCCTTGTATGAGTGCATTGCATTTTTATATACTAGAATTCCTCCAGGGCAATTCATTGGCTTAATTGCAAAATCCTGTTCATCAATTACAGTTGTATACATATTTTCTCTGTAATTGTACCAGTGACCTGATACTTCCCACAAATGCTTATTTAGCATCAGTGGAGATTCAATTTCCACATAGCCTGCTTTTCTATGCATTTCTCTCCAGAACTTCATAAGCTCATTTTTAACTTCAACGCCTTTTGGCAAGAAGAATGGGAATCCAGGACCCTCCTCTGACATGAAGAACAGGTCTAATTCTTTTCCAAGCTTTCTGTGGTCACGCTTTTTAGCTTCTTCCATCATTTTTAGGTAGTCTTCGAGCTCTTTTGCTTTCTCAAAAGTTATGCCGTAAACTCTTTGAAGCATTTTGTTGTTTTCATTTCCTCTCCAATATGCTCCGGCAATGCTTAACAATTTTACAGCTTTTGGTTTCTTAGTTGATTCAAGATGTGGTCCTGCACATAGGTCAACAAAGTCTCCCTGCTTATAGAATGATATTATAGCATCCTCAGGTAAATCATTGATTAATTCAACCTTGTATGGTTCTTGTTTCTCATCCATGAATTTTATTGCTTCTGCTCTTGGAAGCTCAAATCTTTCTAGTTCAAGTCCTTCTTTAACAATTTTTTTCATTTCTGCTTCGATTTTTTCAAAGTCGTCTTGAACTAATCTGTATTCTAAATCAATATCATAGTAAAAACCGTTATCAATTGCTGGTCCTATTGCAAGTTTTGCATCCGGCCATAATCTTTTTATTGCATGAGCCATAATGTGTGATGAAGTATGCCAGAATATATGTTTTCCTTCTTTATCATCAAACTTCAAAAATTTAATAGCACCATCTTCATTTATTTTTTCCATCAGTCCTATTGTTTTGCCGTCATAAACAGCTCCCACAACATTTCTTGCCAAGCCCTCGCTTATGCTTTTTACAACATCTAAAGCAAGTACTCCCGATTCGTATTCTCTGACAGAATTGTCAGGTAAAGTTAATTTTATCATAATCATTCCTCCAATTTATTTTCATTTTATTATTTCATAATACAAAAAGTCCTTGAACATACAAATGTTCAAGGACGAATATATCGTGGTTCCACCTTAGTTGCTTCTCCATAGATTTAAGGCATCCATACCAAATCATTACGCCTAAGCTTTCTGATTTAACTCCGGATTAGTTTTCAAACAGTCATGCATAGGAAGCTCTCACCTTATCTTCCCTCTCTTAATTGCTGTGTCTATTTTACTCGATCCATCACAGTTCATTTTTCATATTATATTACCAACAATTAATTCTTGTCAACAATTTTTTAATATTTTTTTCTTGGTTTTTTTCTTGACCAATTATTATCACTTGATTTTTCTTTTGACCAGTTGTTTTCGCCTGATTTCTCTCTTGGGGCTTTTTTCTTTTCTTTTGACAATTCAATTGCAACATTCTGTCCTTTTATTTGAGCACTTGCCATCTTTTTTAATATTTTATGTTGATGCTCAGATGCAGCATTAAAGAATGAATAGTTTTCAAGCACTTCAATTTCTCCAATGTCAGAGCCAGGTATATCGCATTCACCTGCAACAGCTCCCAATATATCTCCAGGTCTAATACCCTGTTTTTTTCCTAAATTAACATGGAATCTAACAGTATTTTCAAGGTTTCTTGATGAACTTCTCGTAAATTTTTTACGTTCTGCAATTACTTCATTAAGATCTCTTTCTTCAGAGCGATCAAATTTAACGAGCTTTTTCATCATAGCTGCGATCAATGTTTCTGCATCATAACCTTGAGCCATAAGTCTTCCTGCAAGCTCTCTGTTTCCGCCAAGATCTTCTTTTTCTATAACATCAACGATATTTCTTATGAATTTATCCTGCTTTACTTCATTTACTTTATCAACAGTAGGAATAGTTCTTTTACGAATATCTTTTTTAGTATATCTTTCAATACTTTCGATTTTTTTCATTTCTTTGGATGAAACAAGTGTGAAGGATGCTCCTTCTTTTCCTGCTCTGCCTGTTCTTCCTATACGGTGAACATAATAATCTTCCTTGGAAGGAACTTCATAGTTTATTACCAAATCAACTTCTTTAATGTCTAATCCTCTTGCCGCAACATCTGTAGCAATCAATATTTCAATCAGCCCATTATTAAACTTGTTCAATGTGTCAATTCTTTGAGATTGTTTAATATCACCGTGCATCTTATCACAGTTATAACCTCTCTCAATGAGTTCATCATATAAGTCATCAACTGATTTTTTAGTATTGCAAAATACCAATGCGAGCCTTGGGGTATACGTATCAACCAATCTTGCAAGAGCATCAACTTTATCAGAATGTTTAACCATAAAGTAGCTTTGCTTTACTTCTTTAGCTGTTATTCCTTCTCTCATAACCTTAACTGATACTGGATTATTAAGAAATTTCTTAATAATATTTTTCATTGCATCCGGAATTGTTGCAGAAAATAACAATGTCTGAACCTTATGATCAATTTTACTTAATATAAGTTCAATATCTTCTCTAAAACCCATTTTAAGCATCTCATCTGCTTCGTCCAGCACTGCCAATTTTAATTCACTTAGCTTAATCACATTTCTGTCTATTAAATCAATAACTCTTCCGGGAGTTCCAACAATTATTTGAGCTCCTCCCTTTAATTTAGTTATTTGTTCGCGAATATCAGCACCACCATATACAGTAACAGTCTTGATGCTTTCCATGTATTTTCCATATTTTCTGAATTCATTAGCTACTTGCACTGCCAGTTCTCTAGTTGGCAATAAAACAATTGCTTGTGGCATTTTTATATTGCTATCTATCGTTTCAAGTATAGGTATACCAAATGCAGCAGTTTTTCCGGTTCCTGTATTTGATTGTCCTATAATATCTTTTCCCTCTAATATTAAAGGAATAGCCTCTTGTTGAATTTGGGTTCCTTCTTCAAATCCCATTTCGTCTAAAGCTTTTTGAATGTTGTCATTCAAAATTACATTTTCAATTTTCATTAATCTTTTCTACCTCGTTCTTTTTTATTAACTTCTCATTATACTATGCATTTGTGTAAATTACAAATAATATTTGCAAAATATTTATATATTTCTTGTAAAGCTATAAATTTCCTTTTTATATTCAGTATATTATATTTTTAACCATAAATAATGTTTTATTCTTTTTATATTCTATCTTTTGTGATATTATTATTTAAAACTACTGAATGGAGATGAAACTTTGAAAATATATTATATTTATCATAGCTGCTTTATTGTTGAAACAGAAAGTTCATTTTTAATATTTGATTATTTTAAACACGATAAGGAATGTAATGATGACTTTAAATTTAATGAACTGTTTGACAAAATTATTGAAAGTGTAAAGCCACTTTATGTATTTTCATCTCACAGCCATCAAGATCATTTCAATTATGATATATTGTCCTGGAGCAATGAAAAAGAAAATACCTATTACATATTAAGCAGTGATATAAAACTTTATGAAAAAAAGGATAATGCGTACACAGCAGGTAAAAACGAAGACCTATCAATAAATAACCTTAAAATTAATACTTTTGGCTCAACTGATGCAGGCATAAGCTTCATTGTTAATGTGGATGGTTTGATCATATTTCATGCAGGTGATTTAAACTGGTGGAAATGGATGGATGATACAGATGAAGAAGAAGCTCAAATGGAAAATGCATTCAAAAAAATTATTAAGGACATCATGATTAAAGACATTAATATGGATGTAGCATTTTTCCCTGTTGATGGAAGACTTGAAGATAATTATTCAAGTGGTGGCAAATATTTTATAGAACAATTAAATCCTAAAATTTTTATTCCAATGCATTTTTGGGATAATTTCAACATAACAACTAATTTTAAAAAATCAATGTCACAAACTCAAACTGAAATTATTGAAATTAAACATAATAATGAAATTTTATTGTCTTAGTAAAATGTACCCCCTCTAAAATGTCGCATACATTTAGCGACATTTTTTTTATGTGTACATGTAATCCCCCCTTTATATGGAAAATTAATTGTTAAGAATTTAAAAAAATATATGATAAAATTTTAAAAAGTTTAATATATATTACAAATAATAAAGTATCAAGGAGGATGGAACATGAAAATTACTATAACAAATGAAAGCGGCGATTTTAAAGAAATGCTTTATACTAAGGATAAGGTTACCTATGAGGTAAAAGACCAGGAAATTTTAGATTTCTTTTCTCAATTAGCTGTAGTCTACAGCAATGATGAAAGCATGGATGAAATGTACGAATGCCTATATAATTTAATAAATTACGGCTACCTGTATACAGATGCTGATATTGATATTGATTACAATGACTATGACTATTATGATAATGACGAATATAATTATAAAGATGATTATGAAGAAGATTACGAATATGATGATGATCTTGATTATGCTTCTCAGGATGGCTTCAAATTAATAGAATCATTAATTGAATACTTTGTTGATGGAGAAAAGGTTACTAAGAATGAGTATGATGATGCCTGGGATGACAGACTTGGATACCTTGGTTCTTCAAACTGGGAAGAAAAAGGGCTTTCAATTATAAATGCAGACACAGATGAAGTTATTTTTTCCGGAAAAATTTCTTAGTAATGAAATTATTTTAAAATTATAACGAAAGGCTTTGAATCTGACGATTCAAAGCCTTTCTAAACTGTTCATATTCATCGTTAACTATTATTGTTTCACTTATTTTTAAAAGCCTCGACCTGCGCCGCCTCCGCCAGAGCTACCGCCTCCACCAAAGCTTCCTCCTCCAAAACCGCCTCCGCCACCAGAGCCACCAAATCCGCCACCGCCGAACCCTCCTGGCCCGCCACGAATTATCGGAGGAATAAAAAATCCTCTTCGCCCTCGTCTGCCTCCTCCGCCAAAGCCATTTATTATTATAATTACTATAATCAATAATATTAGCTTGAATAAGGAGCCTACATCAGCCGAGCTTCTCACTGGTTGTATATCAACATCTACATTGTTGAATATCTCATCATTGTCAAATCCATACTCTTCATTGACTGATTCAGCCAACTGATAAAATATATTTTCGAGCCCAGTGGAATAATCTCCTTCTGATAGGTAATCAACAGAACTATCAAGTATTCTTCCGGCCTCAGAGTCAGTTATTGCACCCTCGAGTCCATATCCAACTTCTATTTTAATTCTCCTTTCCTCTAGAGAAAGAAGCACTAATATGCCGTTGTCATATTCCTTGTTTCCTATCTGCCATTTTTCAAAAAGTTCTACAGCATATTTGTTTTCATCTAAGCCTTGCAGGTTTTTGACTGTTGCTACAACTATCTGAGGCTGTTCTTTAGTATTTTCATAATTCAAATTAATCTGAATTATGTTATTTTCAGCCTCTTCATTTATTAAATCAGCAAAATCATTGACATAAAATTCTTTTGTTGGTTCAGGCAGCTTTAATTCCTGTCCATATGCAAAAGCACCTGATAAAATTAAAACTGCTACCAGCATTAGGGGCAATAAACTTTTTTTCAAATAAATCACCATCCACATTAATCAAAGTTTACTTCAGGTGCAGTCTCAGCTCCAGGCGTTGCTTCAAAATAAGGTCTTTTCTCAAATCCAAACATTCCTGCCAATATATTTTTAGGGAAGGATCTGATTGTTGCATTATATTCTTTTACAACTGCATTGTATCTGTCTCTTTCAGTAGATATTCTGTTTTCAGTTCCTGCTTGTTCATCCATAAATGCCCTAACATTTTCGTTTGATTTAAGCTCAGGGTAATTTTCTACAACTACTAGAAGTCTTGATAATGCACCTTCTAATTCATTAGATGCTTCAACTTTTTCAGAAACACTTCCTGCTCCAGCCAACTTAGCCCTTGCATCTGCTATATATTTAAATACTTCCTGCTCCTGTTTCATAGATGCTTTAACTGATTCAACCATGTTCGGAATTAAATCATATCTTCTTTGAAGCTTGCTTTCAACATTAGCCCATTGTGTATTTACACTTTCATCTAAAGAAACCAATGAATTGTAGCTTCCAAAAATACTTATTACAAATATAGCAATTACTGCTACTATTACTAATAAAACTATTGTACCCTTTTTCATTTTAACACCTCTTAATCTTCATCAAATTTTAAAACAGCTAAGAATGCTTCTTGAGGTACTTCTACGTTTCCAATTTGTCTCATACGCTTCTTACCTTCTTTTTGCTTTTCAAGAAGCTTTTTCTTTCTTGATATATCCCCGCCGTAGCATTTAGCCAATACGTCTTTTCTTAAGGCTTTTACTGTTTCTCTGGCAATAACTTTTCCGCCTATGGCAGCTTGAAGAGGTACAGCAAACAAATGTCTTGGTATTACATCTTTAAGCTTTTCAACAATCATTCTTCCTCGTTCATATGCCTTTTGTTCATGAACAATTAGTGAAAATGCATCCACCAACTCAGCATTTATCAATATATCCATTTTAACCAATTCTGAACGAACATATCCATCCAGCTCATAATCCAGTGATGCATATCCTCTTGTTTTTGATTTTAATGCATCAAAGAAATCATAAATAACCTCATTTAATGGAAGCTTGTAATGAAGTATAACTCTGGTTGCTTCCATATATTCCATATTTTCAAATATACCTCGTCGGTTTTGGCAAAGATCCATAATTGGTCCAACATAATCTGTTGGTGTCATAATGGATGCATTGACAATTGGCTCTTCCATATATTCAATTTCTTGGACAGGAGGCATGTTTGTAGGATTCTGTAATATAATCATTTCTCCATTTGTTTTGTAAACCTTGTATATAACACTTGGAGTTGTTGCGATTATATTTAAATTGAACTCTCTTTCAAGTCTTTCCTGAATTATTTCCATGTGTAAAAGTCCTAAAAACCCGCATCTGAAACCAAAACCTAATGCAATAGATGTTTCAGGCTCAAATGTCAATGAAGCATCATTAACCTGCAGTTTTTCAAGTGCATCTCTTACAGCATTATATTCTTCACCTTCTGCAGGATAAACACCACAAAAAACCATTGATGTTACCTTCTTATATCCAGGTAATGGTTCCTTTGCCGGATTGCTATCATTTGTGATAGTATCACCCACACCGCAGCTTTTAACTTCCTTCATACTTGCACACAAATAACCCACATCGCCTGAATACAATGCAGTTACGGGTTTCTGTGTAGGCGAAACTATTCCAACCTCTGTGACGTCAAATGTCTTACCTGTTGACATCATTCTGATTTTGTCGCCTTTTTTAACTTGACCTTCTTTAATTCTGATATATGCTACAACACCTCTATAGCTGTCATAATACGAGTCAAATACAAGAGCCTTTAAAGGAGAATTTTCATCTCCTGTTGGAGGCGGAACCTGCCTTACTACAGCTTCTAGCACCTGGTCAATGTTGATGTTGTCTTTAGCTGATATAAGCGGTGCATTTTCGCAGTCAAGACCTATAACATCTTCTATTTCCTTCTTAATTTCATCTGGTCTTGCACTGGGCAGATCTATCTTATTTATAACTGGTACTATTTCTAAATTCTGATCCATTGCAAGATACACATTTGCTAAAGTTTGTGCTTCTATACCCTGTGAAGCGTCAACTACAAGAACTGCTCCTTCACATGCTGCCAGACTTCTTGATACCTCATAGTTAAAGTCTACATGCCCCGGAGTGTCAATTAAATTCAAAGTGTAATCGTGTCCATCCTGTGCCTTGTATAAAAGACTTATGGTTTGAAGCTTGATTGTTATTCCTCTTTCTCTTTCAAGATCCATGTTATCTAAAACCTGTTCCTGCATTTCACGATGAGAAAGAAGTCCTGTATTTTCTATTAATCTGTCAGCCAATGTTGATTTGCCATGATCTATATGAGCGATTATCGAAAAGTTTCTTATGTATTTTTTTCTGTCCAAAAATTACTTCCTCCCTATTTTTATAGATATAGGGTATTATACCAAAGTTTATTCTTTTGTAAAAGCATTATTTACTAATTTCACCAATATACTCAGCTAATATTTCGGTTAATAGTTCTGCAGAATAATTAACTTCATCTATATGATTTAATGTACTTCCTATCTCTATTAAGAGTGAATAATCAGAATTAAATTGGTTAAAATATGCTCCTGGTCTTATGATTATTTCTCTAAACAGCCCAGGATACATTTCTTGTGCAATTTCATACAGCTTTTGAGCATTTTGTTTTAATTCTTCATAGTTTCCATTCTTATCTCCCACAACCAAAGTGCATGTTGCTGCTATCTTTCCATTTATTTCAGTTGTCTTTACTTGAGATAATTTTTGTTCGTAAAGTGAATTTTCTTCCGCACCATCTCTATGTATATCTATTAAAATATTTTTCTTGCTTTCTGATAATACTTGTTTTACTGCATAATTTGAATTAGCGTATGATGAATTATAATCTGGATAATCATTGTAGTCTTTTAAGTGTTTCACCTCTAATCCATATCCTTGCAAATTTGCTGCTATCTTTGTTCCTACACCCATAACGTTGTATCTTTCGTCCTGAGTTCTAAAATTTCCTTCTTCATGAGGCATATAGCTTTCTGTTCCATGCGTGTGATAAAACACTAAATTAAATTTTTCATTAACAGAAGCAGCGTCAAGGTTCATATCACGAGGAGCGCTGCTTCTGTATGTTGGTGATTCTACAACTCTAAAGAAATCTTCTTGTCGATTATTGGCTAAATAAACTGTTTGCTCAGCTATCTGCGGCTCATTTTCTTCTTCGTATATTTTTAAATCATCTTTGACTTCATTATTCTTTTGTTCTTCTTTGGTGTCTATGGTTTTAAAAACATCCTTAGTTTGATTGTAGTCACTTTCTATAAGTTTAACTGAGTCTTCATTTTCTTTAAAAGTCTTTTCCAGGAAAATATTGAAGTAGGACATTATTTTATCAATAGGATTTGCGTTTTCATCATCCTCTTCATCTCCATTGTAGTTAATAGAGATGGTGGTTATATCTTGCCCTGACTTTCTTTTCTCGGACAAATTATAGACATAGCTGTAGCCTACAAAAAGTACAATCAAGCACAATATTGACATTCCCATATAAAATTTTGTT
>JAQSYS010000362.1 GCA_029256005.1 Sedimentibacter sp. | reverse complement strand
TTAGAAGGTGTTACAGAAGCTGATAAACAAGCAGTTATTGAAGAATTAGAAGCAAGCCGTCAAGATTTTTATGACTTTGTTGATGAGGCAGTAATATTTATAGAAACAGAAGAATTCAAGTCATATGAAGATATGTTTAGCAGAAGTCAGATTAAGGAAGAAGTATTAAAAAAGGGAAACTCTTATGTACAAAATATTCAGGGAGAATTGGTATTTGAAGATATAATCATGGGAAACCTTGAGAGTTCTACTGAAATTACTCCTGTTGATGTTGAAATAAAACAAATTACCGGAGAATCCATAACATTTGATGAATTGGAAGACTTGTATAACAAGATAGAAAACAACCTTAATCCTGTAAACAAACTGGAACTGACCTGGTATGCTGAAGATAGCAGTGCAGAAATAAATAAATACAGATTAGATGGAAAGACAGAATGGGATTATCAGAGCTATTCTTTAATTGATGAAAGAGTATATCTACCATTGAGATATATCGGAGAATCTTTTGGTGAAGAGGTTGACTGGGACAACACAAATAAAAAGGCCTTTGTTATAAGAGGCAGTGAAAAAATAGACATGACAGGTGTATTGATTAACGATACGACAATGGTTAAGGTAAGAGATTTTGAAAAGCTGGGATATAAAATTAGCTATGAGCAGGCTGATGGCGTATCAACAGCAACAATAATTAAATAAATTTTAAATTAAAAATCCCGAATCTTTTCGGGATTTTTTAGTTACTAAATTAAAGATGATGTGATATAATTTATTTTATTTTTATAATTAATGATGAGGTAAATGATGAAATATATAAAGCAACTTGTTATTATACTCATAATGACATTCTTGGGAGAGGTTCTGCATAAGTTCATACCCCTGCCTATACCTGCAAGCATTTATGGCTTGTTATTAATGCTCATAAGTCTTAAAACAAAAATAGTTAAATTAGAACAAGTGAAATCTACGGGAGGTTTCCTTCTTGAAATAATGCCTATAATGTTTATACCTGCTGCAGTAGGTTTAATAAATGTATGGAGCGACATTCTTCATATTGTACTTCCAATAATAATTATTTCTATTTTAACAACAATATTGGTTATGGTTGCAACAGGGAAAATGACAGATTTTATTTTGGATAAAGACAGGGGGGGCGACAAATGATAGAAGTAATAAGCAATTCGTCTTACTTTGGAGTGGCTATCAGTCTCATGGCATTTATTATTGGAATTCAATTAAAGAAGAAATTCAAATGGAGTATTCTAAATCCCCTTTTGGTTTCAATAGTGTTGGTTATTTTATCTTTAGTAATATTTGATATAGATTATGACAGCTATAATCAAGGCGGCAAATATATAAGCTACTTTTTGACTCCAGCAACAGTATGTTTGGCAATACCTTTATATCAGCAGCTTGATTTGTTGAAAAAGAATTTTAAAGCTATTATGATAGGAATATTGACTGGTGTTATAACAAGTCTTGTAAGTATTTTAGCTTTATCAATACTATTCAAACTTGGTCATGAAATTTATGTGACATTGCTTCCTAAATCCCTTACTACTGCAATTGGCATAGCAGTATCTGAGGAATTGGGTGGGTTGAAGACAATTACAGTTGCTTCTATAGTAATGAGTGGGATTTCAGGCAATGTTATCGGTGAAGGTGTATGCAAGCTTTTTAAAATTAAGAATCCTATTTCGGTTGGATTAGCTTTGGGTACAGCATCACATGCAATTGGAACAACAAAGGCATTAGAATTAGGAGAAGTTCAAGGAGCAATGAGCAGTCTTTCGATTGCTATATCAGGGCTATTGACGGTTGTGCTTGCACCTATATTTGCAAACTTTCTGTAAAAGAATATAATTAATAAATAAGGCAAGCTGCATCAGCTTGTCTTTTAAACTAAAAATGATGAAAATATCATAAGTATTAACAGCATTGAAATGTTAACTGTGGTAAATATAAATAGGTATTTTGACGGTTTGGAGTTTTCGGTTTTAATATATAATTTATAGGAAATCAAGCTTGCCAGCGAAGCAACCAATGTTCCCAGTCCACCCATATTTGTTCCTATTATGAGAGCCTTGTAATTTTCAGTAAAATTTGAAAGTAGCACTGCTGCAGGCACATTACTTATTACCTGACTTATAACAACGGAATAAATAAGTTCGTGATCTTTTATAAGCTTAATAAAAAAATTTGTTAAGTTATCGAGACTTCCTATGTTGCCAGTGAATATAAAGAAGAAAACAAATGTTGCCAAAAGACTGTAATCAACTTTAAGGAATAGCTTCTTGTCCAAAAAAAAGACTGTTGCTATAACAAGTATTAATACATATGTGTAATTTACTATCCTAAATACTGCTGTAATACTCAGCACAAAAAGAATCAAATATACTAATAGAGTATACTTGTTTTTAATTCTTTCCTTTAATTTAAACTGAACGAAAATCTGCTCATGCTTGCCTACTACTGAAATTATAAAAATCAGGACAAAGCCCGCTA
>JAQSYS010000361.1 GCA_029256005.1 Sedimentibacter sp. | reverse complement strand
AATTTACGTCTTTCAATTGGGCTACCTTTAATAATTTTTAAATCATCTGGAGTGAAGATAACATTGTTTAAAATACCTATCATTTCAGATGTTTTATCTAGTTTTACTCCATTTATATAAACAAGTTTTTTCTTGTTTTTTTCAAGGTGTAGCTCTATTTTCTTTCTGTAATTGTTTTTAACCATATTAACCTCAATGAGACTTTTATTCTCATGAAAATTAATTAGTTCATTTTCACTGTTAAGCCTAAATGTTCTACCTATAGAAGTTAAATATATTGCTTCCATGAGATTGGTTTTTCCTTGTCCATTGTCTCCAATAAAAATATTTAATGAATCATTTAACTCAACCTCTGCAGTATTGAAATTTCTGTAACTTTTTATTTTAAGACTTTCTACAATCATTTTTCCTCTATTGAAATGATATACTTTTCATTATTGAATTCTACAATATCTCCGCCTCTAAGCTTTTTGCCTCTTTGCAAACAAATCTCACTATTCACTTTTACCAAACCGTCAAGAATAACATTCTTGGCCATTCCGCCACCTTCAACAGCATTTGTAAACTTCAATAGTTGATCAAGCTTTATAAATTCTGTACTAATTTGTATTGTTTCCATAATTACTCCTTTTAAATATATCCTTCTCCATCACTTAAATTAAGCGACTTACAATAAATAATAGATTTGGTTTTCTTTTAACTAATTCTTACCGGTAAAACCATGTAAATATAATCCTGCTTGCCTTCTTCAGTTATAAAGCAAGGATTATTTTTTCCTATTAAGTTCAATGTTATTTTTTCATTGTCTATTACTTTTAAAAAATCCAACAGATATTTTGAGTTAAAACCTATTTTTATATCTTCTCCTGATTTTTCAACAGTCAAATTTTCTTCTACATTGCCGTATTCAGAAGCAGAATTAATTTGCATATTACTATCTTTTATATCTAAAATAATTAAATTATTTTTATCATCTTTTGCTAATAGTGATGCTCTTTCCACACTATCCTTTATATCTGATACTGCTGCATTTACAGTTGTTATATAGTTGTCTTTTATTATTCCTTCATAGTCTATGAATTTTCCGTCCAATAAATTAGAAATTATAATTGTATTTTCATGTTTAAAAGATATATGGCTTTCTGATATGGTAATTTCCGTATTTCCTTTATTTTCTTCAATTATTCTTAATATTTCCAACAAAGCTTTTGATGGAACTACAGCTGATACTTCCCCGCTGTATTCAATTATTTCTTTTTTTACAGCCATTCTATATCCATCCAAAGCAACAAATGTACAAATATTATTTTTTATTTCTATAAGACAACCAGTAAATATAGGTTTTATATTTTCCTGTGCTGCAGCAAAGTAAGTATATTTTATAAGATTTTTTAAGGACTCAGATTTTATTGAAAATGTATTTCCTTCATTATCAAATGTGTTGTCTGGATATTCTGCAGCTGAATTTCCTAAAATATTTATTTCTGAATTCAAACATTTTATTTCCATGTTGTTATTTTCAGTAGTTTCCATATGCACATAGGAATTAGAAGGAAGCTTTCTTATAAAATCACCTATTAATTTTGATTGAACAACAACTGAGCCTTCTTCTTCTATCTCGCAAGGGGAGAATGTTTTTATTCCTAAATCCAAATCTGTTGCAGTTAATATGAGCATATTTCCCCTAGCTTCAATTAATATTCCTGATAATATTGGTAGAGGTGTTCTTGTAGAAACAGCTTTTTGTACTATATTGATGCTTTTATTAAGTTCATTTTGGTTTATTCTTATTTTCATATTTTACTCCTTTGTAATAAAATGTGCACAGCTGAAAATTATAAATTCTTATTAGAAATATATTAAAAGATTAAGTAGTAATATTAGTAGAAAGTGTTAATTTGTTGAAAACTAATATAACCATTTAAGTTCTAACTGTTTGAAAAAAATTATAGCTGTTGATAGATTTGTTTTTAAAAAAAGTTATTCAAAGTAATTTATTTTTTGTAAACAGCTATTCACTTTTTGTCAACAGGATGTTATTAGTTATTGAGCATAGAAATTAAGTCATCTATATTTTTTTTAATTTCCTGACTGTTTTCCATATCAACTTCAACTTTATTGCATGCATGAAGAACAGTTGAATGATCCCTGCCCCCAAATTCATCTCCAAGCTTAGGAAGCGAATAATCTGTAAGTTTTCTAGCTATATACATTGCAATTTGTCTTGGATATGCAATATTTTTTGTTTTCTTTTTAGATACCAAATCTTCCAATGATACGTTGTAGTAGTTAGCAACTACTTCTTTAATATCAGTGAGAGTAATTTTTTTATTATTAGATATTAAATGCTTCAATGCTTCCTGAGCTAATTCAAGATTAACTTCCTTTTTATTAGTTAGTGATGCATATGCATAGATTCTTATAAGTGCACCTTCAAGCTTTCTTATATTCGATTGAATATTTTGAGCTATATATGTTATCACATCGTCAGGGACGTTATAATTTTCAGCTTCTGC
>JAQSYS010000360.1 GCA_029256005.1 Sedimentibacter sp. | reverse complement strand
AGTTGAAATTAATTTTCCTGAGAAATATGCGCGCTATTGATTAAGGAATATTAATAATAAAATAAGGAGAGCTTTTATGAAGAAAATGAACGAAAAGGGTTTCACCTTGGTGGAACTGATTGTTGTAATGGCTGTTCTTGCGGTAATTTCTGCAATAGCAGTACCGAGATTTTTAGGCGTGCAGGAAGATGCAAAAGTTGAAGCTGATTATGCTACAGCAGCAATGCTGGGGAAAGCAGCTGAGTTGTATTTGGTGGAAGATAGTAATTTGATTTCAGCGTTAAATGACGCTACATCTGTAGAAATTTTGCAGGGTTTGTTGAAAACAACTAAGATTGATTTTGTATCAAAAGATTTTAATGGAAATGAAGGTACAATAGAATTTACTGAGGGAACTAATGGAGAAGTAATTGTGGAAGCAACAAATGTTACAACCACAGCTGTAGATCAAATGTATCCAAGATAATTTAATGTTCTTTGATACCATATGATTAGATAAACCCGGGCGGACACAAGATCCGCCCCTACAAAATGTAAATTACTATAGTACTATGAACCGAGGTTGTTATGTTAGCTATGGTTTTTGTTTATGGATTAGTTGTAGGTTCATTTTTGAATGTGTGCATTTTTAGGATACCGGAAGGAATTTCTGTTGTCAGTCCCCCTTCGGCATGCAGCAACTGTGGTCACAGACTTCATTTCAGGGATATGATACCTGTTGTAAACTACATTGCAACTAAAGGCAGATGCAGGTATTGCAATGCTTCGTATTCAGTGCAGTATCCTGTAATTGAATTTTTGAATGCTGTTTTGTATTTAATGATTGCGTTGAATTACGGTTGGAGTTTTTATGCTGTTGTTTATTGTATCTTGGTTAGCTTTTTGTTAACTGTTAGTTTGATAGACATTAAATACATGATAATACCTGATGTGTTGAATGTTGCTATTGCGGTTATAGGAATTGCCGTGATTTTGCATGATAGCATCTTTATTTGGGATAAATTAATTGGGATAGCAGTTGTGTTTGTATTTTTCTCATTGTTGGCATTTCTCACGAGTGCTATGGGTGGCGGCGATATAAAGCTAATGACAGCACTTGGGATGATATTTGGAGTAAAAGGGATAATATTCATAACAGTATTTTCATTTATCATTGGAGCTTTAGTTTCAGCTGTCTTGATTGCTTTTAAGGTAAAGAGCATGAAGGATAAAATTCCTTTCGGACCGTTTATTTGTATGGCTGCATTGCTGTATATTTTTTACGGCACTGAAATAATTGAAAGTTACATAAGGTTATTTGTTTATTAAAAACAAGATAGGTGATCTATATGTCAAAAGTGCTTGCTGTTGAATTTAACGACCATTGTATTAAGTTCGTGGAAGGCAGCAGAAAAGGTAATATACTTCATGTTTTGAAAAATGGTGAAATAAATTTGCCAGATGGTATTATATTTGATGGAATGATTAAAAATTTAGAGAAAGTTTCAGCTATTCTTACGAAGCTCCTTGGAAAATCTGTTAAGCATAGGAAAGCTGTTTTTCTTATTAATACAAATTCTGTCTTTATCAGAAAAATAGAGCTTCCTTATGTAAAAAATAGCAAGGAAACAAAGTGCATGATCAATTTTAAACTTCAGGAGATGATGCCATCATATATTTATCAATATAAGATCATGTACAAAACATCTGAAATATTTATGAGCGAAGGTGTAAGGAAGGCAAAATACATAGTATACGGTATGCCTTTGAAAATGTATGAAAGTTATCTTGAAATTTCTGAAAAGTTAAAACTGGACTTAGTAACAATGGATATTTCATCAAATTTCATAGATTACATTTTTAAAGAAAACACAATAAACGAGAAAACTACAAAAACAAATATCATAGCAGTAATACAGGCCGGAAAATCAAGCATAAATCTTAGCATAATCAGCAAGGGCATTACTGAACTTCTCAGAATTGCAAAGAGTGATGAAGGCACTCCGCTTGGAGAACAAAACAGCAACGGAACAATTTTAAAATGTAATGATGAAATACGTAAATACATGAAATATTACACTTCATCGGACAAGAACAATGTTATTGAAAAAATATATTTGTCAGGAGAATCCGTTAATGATGAAGTAAAGGAAAGTTTATCTGATTTTGGCGCAGATGTTGAAACTTTAGAAGAACTGACAGGTATAAAAATTGAAGGAACAGAAGCAAATGTTGAGTTAAAAATTTTTTTTAATTTATTATCATCATTCTACGCAGATAAGAAACATATTGATTTCCTGACAGAAAAGAAGATTAGTCAGAAATACAGATTTAGTGTTGGTGTTGCCGTCATGTCATTAGTACTTATAGTGACTTTAGCATTGTCTTATAATTTTCTTAATTATTACTTTAAAACTAATATATTGGAAAGTGAAGCTTCTTCAAAGAAAATGTTCCTAAGCAATTCAGATAACATTTTATTGAACAATGAAATTGAAAATATAAAGAAAAAGACAGTGTTTCTTGAAAATTATTTA
>JAQSYS010000359.1 GCA_029256005.1 Sedimentibacter sp. | reverse complement strand
TTTATATTTTGTATGGTTGATTTCAAATTTGCAACCAAATCTTGCATACCATCTTTAAGTTTTTTGAATTGACCAGAATATTCTTTATGAAGTTCTACCTTCAAATTACCTCGTGACACATCTTGTAAGGTGTCAGAAATTTCATCTATATAGCCTTGGTAATTCACCAATCTTTCAACAGTTAGGTTAAAGGCATTGGCTAGTTGTCCCACTTCGTCTTTTGAATGTACTGAAAGTTCTACATTAAAATCGCCATCTGCAATTTGCTGTGCAGCTTGTGTAACTTTTTTGATAGGCTTGGTAATTCCATTGCTTATTATAAATGTTATTGCAGCTGCAATCAGCAATATGATAACAGTCATAATTACTACAGAACGGATTGTAGATGCTACTCCTTTGCTTAAAATATTGTTAACTGATTCAATAGGTACACCAACAAAGTAAATACCTATTATTTCTTTATTATTATCAAAAATCGGTGTATATCCTGTTATGTATTCAGAACCAAGAATGCTTGCTTCACCAAAATAAGCATAACCTTTATTAATTTCTTGATATGCTTGTCCTGTTGTATCTAAATTCGTTCCAACCACTCTTTCGCCTTTATCATCTTTAATAGTTGTCAATACCCTGACGAAGTTGTTTCCATCTTTAGAAAAAACAGTTGCAACAACATCCATATCCTCAGCGAACTTATCAATATATTCAAATTCGCCCTCTATGGAATGATTATTCTTATCAATTAATTTTCCATTCGCATCCAGAGTAAGCGAACCAAACTGTTCTTCTAGATAGGTTTTCAACATATTATTATCACTAGTTAATCTATCCTCAACTAATGTTGTTATAATCGTATCTGTTACACCAAAGCTTTGAAACAAGCCAATAGTTACTGTAAGCAATGACGAAATTGTAACTATAATAAGTATAATTAAAACAAGTTTTCCTTTTAAACTTTTCATTATGTTTACCTCCAAAGTAGTTCTACTAAAATTTTCTGTTTAAATTTAATTATTATTGCACTTTCATTTGTATTTAGGTCATGGTTTTGTAAAAACATTCCTGAGTTCCATTTATTTTTTCCTTTCTGACATCTGGTCTTGAATTACGACATTATATACCCTTCCAATATATACCTTAATCATGCTAAAAATATAATTATAATAAAATTTTATTAATAAGAATAAAAAATAAGACTAATTATTGTATTAATCGGATAAATAATTAATATAATTAGTCTTATTTTAAAATTATTCTTTTGTGTTCTTATTTATTAATTTAAATACTCTATAATTTTTGGCAAAAATATAATAAACCAAGGTGTGAATTCATGAGGTTTATTTTTCATCCATTCCGTCAACTCTTGAATGTCTACCCATTTTGCATCTTCAGCTTCTTCCTTGTTTATTTGATAATCACCGCAGTACTGACCCATAAATACATGGTCATATTCAAATTCTGCAAGACCATTTTCAAATTTATAATAATATGTAAAGTTTAACAATTCTTCCAATTGAACATTTTGAATATTCATCTCTTCTTTTAACCGTCTATCTACAGCATCTATAAGGCTCTCACCCCAACGCGGATGAGAACAACAGGTATTGGTCCACAATCCTCCGCAATGATACTTTTCATGAGCTCGCTGTTGTATAAGTATTTTGTTTTTATTATACAATACCACTGAAAATGCTCTGTGAAGTATCCCATATTTATGGGCATCCTCCTTTGTCACAGCCTTTATTTCTCTATCTTGAAAATCAACTTCAATTATTTTATCCATATGCAGTCCCTTAACTCGTTTTTTTTATTATTCCATATAAATATTATTATATTAATCCTTCTTCAATCACCTGTAACATTGTATCAACTGGAGCCTTTAAATCCGTCCATAACTCAAATGCTTCAACACCTTGATACAATAGCATGAATAATCCTATCACCGTTTTACAACCTACTTCTTCGGCATCACGAATAAGTTTAGTCTTTCTAGGATTATAAACTATGTCACAAACAATAAGATTTTTTTTAAGTAACTCCTTTTCTAATGGACTAATATCTATATTAGGGTACATTCCTATACTTGTTGAATTAATTAAAACGTCGGACATTTTAATAACCTTTTCAATTTCTTCATATACCATTGGAATGGCAATACTACAATTCTTTGCATGCTTATTTATTTCAGCTGACAGGTTAACTGCTTTCTCATAAGTCCTGTTACAAATAAATATTTTATTTGCATTATTTAATGCCAATGTCATGCTAATTGCTCTGGCTGCACCACCACTTCCAAGAATTATTATATTCTTGCCATCTATTTTTTCACCCGTATTTTCAATAAATGATTTCAAGAACCCAGTACCATCAGTATTGTATCCTTTAAGTATCCCATCTTTTATAGTTACTGTATTTACCGCTCCTATACATTTTGCATTATCATCAATTTCATCAAGATACTTGATAATTTCAATTTTGTGTGGTTTAGTAATATTAAAACCATCAAAATTCATTCTC
>JAQSYS010000358.1 GCA_029256005.1 Sedimentibacter sp. | reverse complement strand
GTTGTTTTTTTCTTATCTGACAACCCAAGTTCTTTGTAGATTGCATTTAATATAGGAATAGATTTTCGAACATGACAAGCAGTTCCATCACAAATTTTTATTATATTTTTCCCCTTTGCTTCAAGAGAAAAGTTATCATAAAATGTAGCAACTCCATAAATTTTCGATTGACTGATGTCTAATTTTTCAGCTGTATAAATCAATGCTTCTTCAGGCAAATACCGGTATTCCTTTTGAATTTCTTGAATAATATTTATAAGTTCTTTTTTTTCGCAATTATGTCTTGCCAAGATTTCGTCAACTTTGTCTTTTATTTCTAAGCTCATATAATTATTCCTTTCGTGTAAATTGTTTTCCTTGATAATAATATATCAAAGTTTACATATGAAAGACAATTGTTTAAAAAAATTCTATTTTACTAAACAAAAAAAATAAAATATAGTATAAAAAAATTATGAATACGATTGTCCGCAAATTTATATTAATTAAATTCATTGACAAGCATATTTAATCTATGTATTATTAATACATAGATTAAATATGTATGGAGGAAATAATGAGTGTAGTAGATAAAAGCCTATTAAAGGGAAATACTAAAATGCTGGTTTTATCCATTATTGATTTAGGAAACAAATATGGTTATGAAATTATAAAAGAACTTGAAGCAAGATCGTATGGAGCATTTGCTTTAAAGGAAGGTACCTTATATCCTATTTTGCATGATCTTGAAAGAGAAGAACTTATTATTTCTTCCACTTATCAAATGGAAAATAATAGAATAAGAAAATACTATAAAATAACTAAGAAAGGAAAAGCTTATTTATTTAATAAAAAAAAGGAATGGTATGAATTTGTTTCAAAGGTGAATGTAATAATAGGTAAAAGTATATAAAATAATTGAATCAGTATAAATTGTATGATAAACTAAGATTAATTATAAAAGGAAAGGAAATTTAATATGACTGCTACTCAAATAATATACCCGTTGATTTTTGTCTTTGCCATTTATTTTATATATACTAATATAAAGAATAATTTAAAGTATAAAAAGGAAAACTTGATGCCTTTATTTTATTTTAATCAAGATGATAAAACAAGACATTTGATAAGTACTTTAGTTATTATTTTTGTTATAGTATTAACAGGATTTTTACTTATAGGTACAATTAGTACAAACACATTTACTATGGAAACATTTTTTACTATGGTGTTATTGCCTATGTTAATGGTATTTTTATATTTACCGCTTACAAAGAAAACTATGGTTTCTAATTTAGGAATTCATAAAAGAGGAACATTAATAAGATGGGATGAGATCAAGAGTGTAAATTATTTAAAACCAAATGAAAAAAATCAAATTATGGCTAAGATAATATATAATTTTGCAGGGAGAGAAACATCTATAAATTTAACATTCAACAAGGAAGATTCTCAATTAGAAGCATTTAAAGAAGCTGTGAAAGAATATAGAAGCATTAAAAAGAAGGAAAAGAAAAGTGGAAAATAAATTTGTAGACAGCCATGCTCATCTTGATGATGAAAGATTTAATGAAGATAGAGAAGAGCTTATAAATTCATTATATGAAAATGGAATAGAAACAGTATTGAATCCAGGCGCGGATTTAAATACTTCTAAGGCAGCTGTTGAGTTGGCTGATAAGTATTCATTTATTTATGCAGCAGTTGGATGCCATCCTCATGATTCTAAATTTATGAATGATGAGACTATGAATATATTCAGGGAACTTGCCAAAAATAAAAAGGTTATCGGTATAGGTGAAATAGGACTTGATTATTACTATGACAATTCGGACAGAGATACACAAAGAATTTGGTTCAGAGAACAAATACGACTTGCTAAAGAGCTTGACATTCCTTACATAGTTCATGACAGAGATGCCCATGAGGATGTGTTCAAAATTATGAAGGAAGAACACTATTCAGGTACCAGAGGCATACTTCACTGCTACTCAAGCAGTGTTGAAATGGCAAGGGAGTTTGTGAAACTGGGATTTTACATATCACTTGGAGGACCAGTCACTTTTAAAAAGGCAAAAACACCAAAATTAGTAGCCAAGGAGATTCCATTAGACAGACTGCTAATTGAAACAGATTGTCCATATTTGACTCCGGAACCCTTCAGAGGAAAAAGGAACGAACCAAAATACGTTAAATATGTTGCAGAGGAAATTGCAGCAATAAAAGAAGTATCCATAGATGTAATAGCGGAAAAAACCAGTGAAAATTTCAGAAAATTATTTTGCTTATAGAATAAATGTCATTTTATGTGTATTGAATTCAAATGAATTAAGTACAATATCATAGGATTTAATTGGCAAAGTATTAGTCAGAAAATATGAAGATATAATAATTAAGACAAGAATTAATGAAACTGAAGCTTACATTGCAGAAATTGATAAGGCAAGTCATGCTTATGGTAATAAAATAACCCCAAGAACTAAGATAATGTTTGGACCTCCTGGATTTACATACGTTTATTTTATTTATGGAATGTATTACTGTATGAATTTTGTTACAGAGGGGGAGGGAACATGCAGTGCAGTGCTCATAAGAGGAGCAGAACCTATAGAAAATATAGAAGAAATGTGCTTAAACAGGTACAATAAGACATTAGATAATATAACAAAAATTCAAATAAAAAACATATCCAATGGTCCCGGTAAGCTATGCAATGCGTTAAAAATAAATAAATCTCATAATGGATTGGATCTAACAGGCAATGAAATGTATGTTGAGGATGATGGATTTAGGGATTTTAATGTAAAAAAAACTAAAAGAATAAATATTGATTATGCAGAAGAAGCAAAAGACTTTCTTTGGAGATATATTCTTTGTAAATAATAGTTGACAATTTTGTTAAATTTAAATATAATTTGATTATCAAAATAAATTGAGGTGGTTTAATGAGCAATCATGAGACTGTAAATGAAATTCTTGTAAGATTATTTGCAAATATTCTTGACATTGAAGAGAAATGCCTAAAGATAGGCGAATTTTCTGATTTATCAATAACAGAAATGCATGTAATTGATAACATCGGAATAAACAGAGAACGTACTATGTCAGATACTGCTAAGGATTTAAGAATTACATCTGGTACACTTACAACTGCAATTGACAATCTTATTAAAAAGGGATATGTAGTGAGAGAACGTTCATTGGAAGACAGAAGAGTTGTTAAAATTAAGTTGTCAGAAAAAGGGGTTGCGGCATTTTGTTCTCATGAGGATTTTCATAAGGATTTAGTTATAAGCGCTCTTCAGCAGTTGAATAGCAATGAAGAAGAAGTCTTGATAAAAGTATTATCTAATATTGACGTGTTCTTTAATAATAAGTATAAGTTTTAAATATATAGTTGATAATTCTGGTTTATAATGTAATATTTTAAGAATTATTTAATGTTTCTATAATATATTACTTTAAGAATCAAAAATTTTGATATTAAAAGTGTGAGGTTAATTATGAGTATTAGAATAGTTATTGATAGTACATCAGACGTTACAAAAGATATAATAGAAAAGTATAATTTGAAGGTAGTTCCATTAACAGTCAATTTTGAACAGGAGTCTTACTTGGACAAGATTGAGTTGAGCACTTCAGAGTTTTTTGAGAAGCTGACTAAAGCTGATAAGCTTCCTACAACATCACAGGCTAACCCAAGTGCTTTTGTAGAAGCATTCAGTGAAATTCTTTTGGAAGGCGATCAAGTTCTGGGAATATTTATTGCATCTGAATTCAGTGGTACATATGATTCAGCACGTATTGCAAAAGATATGATAGGCAGTGACAACATCCGTATAATTGACTCAAAAAGCGTATGTCTTGGAACATTTTCTTTAATATTAGAAGCTATAGAATTAGTAAATCAAAACAAAACAATTGATGAAATTGTCGTAGAATTAGAAAAGCTTAAAGATAAGATTGTAGCTATTGCAGGACTTGATACCTT
>JAQSYS010000357.1 GCA_029256005.1 Sedimentibacter sp. | reverse complement strand
GTAAATACAGAGTTAACAATTGGAATCTGTCTTGGATTGATGACTGATTTTCCATCAAAGCCTAGCTGTTTTATAAATTCTGTTTCTTTTCTTAATGTCTCAGCATCATTTACATCGGCAAAAACAGTGTCTAGAGCCGCAATTCCCGCTGCCCTTGCAGCGTGAACAATCATCGATCTTGCAAAGAATATTTCTTCGCTGTCGCGGTCGGAATAACGTCTTGTCTTCATTGCTGTTACATAATCTTCAGAACCTAAAGCGATACCTATTAACCGCTTGCTTGCAAGGGCGATTGAATATGCATTCAGAACTCCTTTAGGACCTTCTATTGCTGCCATCATTTTGGTTGAACCTATTTCTCTGCCACATTTACGTTCAGCTTTTTCAATTACCTCTTCAGTATCAAGAACATCTTTTGCATCTTCTGTTTTAGGAAGACGAATGACATCAATACCTGCCTTTACTAAGGCATATATATCGTCAACACCTCCCATATTAAGGCTATTAATTCTCACAACTGTTTCTGTATCTCCATAGTCAAATGTTTTAATAGCATTATATAGAAGAAAACGAGATGTGTCTTTTTCCTTTAATGAAATTGAATCTTCAAGGTCAAACATAATTGAATCTGCTCCATAAATATTTGCATCCCTTAACATACCAGGATTGCTTGCTGGAATAAACATCATTGTTCTTCTTAAACGTTCCATGAGTCTATTTCCTCCCAATCGTAGTTAGATGTTATGTCGCAAGCTCGATGAACAGCCCCTACTGTTCGTGCAACAATTGTGCAATCAAGGGCACCCTTATCAACAACTATAAGTTTTGCGTCAGTTATCCCCATTTTATCAAGTGTTTGTTCAATTACCTGGCGAATTCTTCTGCCGTATTGTTTTTCTACACTGCTTTTTAAGTCAATATCAATACCATTATTATCGTTATTAGCAATAATTATCTGTAGATCTGATGATTCTAATGTACCGGCTACAGCCTGTTTCTTAATTTCATACTTTTTCAAGATAATTACACTTCCTTTTCTAGTATTTTGTTTTGAATTCTTCTTCCTTCAGGAGAAAGTAAAAATTCAAAGGTTGATTTGGGAACAAGATATTTTAATTGTTCCATATGATTTTCTTTGAAAAGTTTTCGTACCCTAGAAGCACTAATGACTTCATTGTCTACCTCTCTCCTTGGGATAACAATGAGCTTTATTTCCTCATTAAAAACATCTTTTAACGCTTTATTGTAAATAGCTGTTGATTGTGACAAAGGCTCTTCACCTACATATCTTCTACTAATTCCAAGTGAGGGTGCAATATGAGCTTTAAAAATAATTGCATCTAAACTTGCTTGAATATATGTTACATCAGACTTTTCCTTCAAGAAATAAGAGGGAAATGTTTTAGCTGAAACAATATAGTCACCTGTCACATGAAGAATTATGTTATGAAGGTGAGCAGTTCCCTTTTTAACTAATTCAAATCTTGTTCTACTTGGAAAATCCGATAATTCTTCGGAAAGTATAAAAATGTGAAGAATATCATTTTCCTTTGCGGCTGTTTCAATAAGATACAGATGCCCATTAGTAAAAGGGTTTGCATTCATAACAATACTGGCAATTTTATCTCCTTCTTTTCTTGCCTTTTTAAGATCTTCAATATATGAAAGGAAGCCTTTTGAAGACAATTCTAAAAAAACAAGTTCACCTGATACTCGAGCGATTTCACAAAATCCTAAATGGATAAAGGAATGGGCTGCTTCTTCTTTGGTATAGATGAAGCATGATGCATAGCCTTTATCAAAAATTTCAGACATTAAGTGGGACATTAACATATTGAGTACTTTTCCACCCATATATTCCGGTGCAACAGCTATACATTTTAAAATATTTTGGAAGATTGAGCCTGTTCCTATTAAATTGTCCTCTTCAAAAACTCCTACAGTATAATCAATCGCTTTCTCTGGGCGGATATTTGCATGACTGAGTAAATCTTCCCAATCTTTTTTTACTGAATAATCTTTATCTATACGTAATTTTTTAATTATGAAAGACATATCACACCTCCTGTATGCGAAGGAAAACATTGGTCATTATAGTTTTATTGGCAATAATATTAACTGTGAATTTAATAACAGATTTTCTGATTATTTAATTTTTAAGTATATTATACTCTAAATTTTGTATTACATTGTGTTTTTTAAATGTCTTTTTGTGATCATTCCCTTTTATACTAAATGGTTGACTTTTGCATTGTTTAGCTGCAATGAATTGTGTAAACTGCATTTTAAGTGTTTTTCTAAGTTCAAAACATTGATGTAACTATTATTTTAATATATACTTGCCTTACAATTTACTTATTTTTAATTTTTAGAAACTAATAATAGGAAAGGAAAATTATTAAAACTAAAAACAAGGGTATGTTAACTTTTTTATCGTGGGCAATGATTATCGTCTTCATGGTTTTAATCATGAAAAAGAAGCTTACACCATTTTCAGCTTTAATATTGGTTCCTTTTGCCTTTACGTTATTTGGTTCATTTTTAGGTCTTTATTCTGCACAAGTAACAGAATTGAAAGAAATAGCAAATCCTAGTATATTGGATCAAATTTTGATTATTGGCGATTGGACTGTTAATGGCGTTAAGAAAGTCTCCACAACTGCAGTAATGTTGTTGTTTGCAATTTTATTTTTCTCAACAATGTTAAATGCAGGATTGTTTGACCCTGTTACTAAGAAAATGATTAAATTTGCAAAAGGTGACCCAGTTAAGGTTTTAATTGCTACTGCCATCGTAGCTGCAGCAGTATCCTTAAACGGAGACGGCACAACTACAACACTCATTGTTTGTACGGCATTTATTCCAATTTATAAAGAATTAAAATTGAAAATGATGAACCTGGGTGTTCTATTAATATTAATGAACACTATTATGAATCTGTTGCCGTGGGGTGGTCCTACCGCAAGAGTAATTTCTGTTTTAGGTATCGGCGAACAAGAAATTCTAAGAGCTGTTGTTCCTGGTATGGTTGTTTCTGTTATCTACATGATTGGTGTTGCTTACTACTTAGGGATTAAAGAAAGAAAAAGAATCGGTGTTAAAAATCTTACAGATGAAGATATTGAAAAATT
>JAQSYS010000029.1 GCA_029256005.1 Sedimentibacter sp. | reverse complement strand
CTTCAGGAGGATACCCGGAAAGTTATGAAAAAAATAAAGAAATAAAAGGATTAGAAGAAGTTGATTGTGGAGTTATGGTTTTTCATGGCGGAACAAAACTACAGGATGGGAAAGTATTGACTGATGGCGGAAGAGTTCTGGCAGTAACTGCAATGGGAGAAACATTAGAAAAGGCAAGAGAAAAAATTTATAAAAATATTAGTAATATTCACTTTGATAAAATGGAATACAGAACAGACATAGCCAAATTTTAATAAGGTTGCGAGGACAGTCTTTAATTCACTTTCAATGAATTTAAGTACTGTCCTTAAAATTTCCTCCTATTTTTATCATTATGAGCAAAGCAATGAATATATTAATAATATAACAAGAATTAGGAGGGGTCTATGTTCATTCATGTTGTTCAAAAAGGAGAAGTATTGTGGGAAATAGCCGATTATTATAAAGTTGACATAAATTCTATCGTTGAGGCTAATGCTTTGCCTGATCCAAGCAAACTTTTGGTGGGGCAATCACTTATAATACCAACAAGCGACAATATTTATGTAGTAAAAAAAGGAGATACACTGTGGAAAATAGCTCAAAGCTATGGCATACCTATTCAAGACATAATTAGAGAAAATCAATTGACCAGTCAGGATGATTTATATGTCAGTCAAACGCTGCGAATCCCTGCAAGACCAAGACCTGAAATTGAAGTAAATGGTTTTACATATATTTTAGGTCAGGATGCTGTGCCTGTGGTTAGTGAAATAGGAGATTTGCTTACATATTTAAGCCCTTTTGCTTATTTGGTTCAGGAGGATGGAAGTCTGGTACCAATTGCAGATGAGGCAGCTATTGGAGAAGCAATAGCGCATGGTATTGTGCCTATGATGTCTATTGTCAATTTCACTATGAATATTGCAGGTGAAAATGTTGCAAATAAGGTACTGAATAATCCAAATGTTGTAAATACACTTCAAAATAATATAATTAATGTTATGAGAGATAAAGGATATCAAGGTTTGAATGTTGATTTTGAATACGTTCTGCCGGAAGACAGAGAAGCCTATAATAGTTTTCTTGAAAGCACAGTTGAAAAACTTCACAATGAAGGATATTTTGTATCAACTGCTCTTGCACCAAAATTAAGCGCAGAACAACGAGGTCTTTTGTATGAAGCTCATGATTATGAGGCGCATGGAAGAATAGCAGATTTTGTAGTCTTGATGACATATGAATGGGGATGGAGAGGCGGTCAACCAAGAGCAATTTCTCCGATAAATGAAATAGAAAAGGTTCTTGACTATGCGGTTTCAGTAATACCTAGAGATAAAATATTGATGGGATTTCAAATTTATGCCAGAGACTGGACTCTTCCATTTGCACCAGGGCAGGAAGCTGACACAATAAGTGTTGAGGAAGCTATGAACATTGCCTATGCTCACAACGCACAGATTCAATATGATTATTTGGCACAATCCCCATTTTTCAGATACTCTGATAATGAAGGTAATGCACATGAAGTATGGTTTGAAGATGCCAGAAGTGCCCAGGCGAAATTCGATACTGTTAAAGAATATGGCTTAAGAGGTTTAAGCTATTGGGGGTTGGGTTATCCATTCACTCAAAACTGGGTATTGCTTAAGGATAATTTTGAGATAAAAAAACTATAAAAACGGTGAAAGCCGTTTTTTATTTGGTAGCCTAATAATATTGATTAAAGGAACTAGATATAAAAAAACTGCATACATAATGCTGGTAGAATCAGCAGATAAGGTCGCAAGAGGTACGGCAATTGCTATACTCCATGGAAATAGCTCTGATGTCATAATAGCAGTGTTCTCAAGATCTATAGCAATATCTTCTTTTGTTAATCCGTTTTCAGTATAAATTTTATTCATTAATTGATATGTTAATAATACGGGAAGTGTTTGATTGCAGCAAAAAGCTCCTGTAGCAAGAGATGTGAAAAATGTGGTCAAATATATTCCTATTTTATTGCTCATTTTCTTCAATAATTCTTGAATATCATTGAGCATTCCTGTTTTTTCAAATATCCCTGAATATGAAGATGCAATCATTACAATGAGTGAAACTTTGAACATTGAAAACAACCCTCCACCGGATATTATGTCTTTTAATGTACTGTCTGCATTAAGCTTGAAACCAAAAATCATTGTTTTTATAATATCAGTAAAAGCCATTTTTTGAACAAATAAACAAATTATAAATGCTGTTATTATACTGAAGAACATTGATATTTTTACATTTTTCTTAAACAATGCAAAAATAAAAATCATTACAGCAGGAAGTATTGTTATATAACTTAAATTAAAATAGAAAGAAATATCATCAAGCAGTTTACTGTCAGTTATGTTAATGGGATTATTTCTTGATAAAAAAACATATATAATTGAAGCAGCAACAAATGGGATTATACCTGTTATCATCATTCTTTTTACATTTCCATACAAATCAGTCCCCGTAATAGTTGCCACCAAGTTTGCACTCGATGATGTAGGCGAGCACCTGTCTCCGAAAAATGCTCCCGATATGATTGCGCCAGCTGCTACACTTGTGTTGACTCCGCCTCCTTTTGCCAAGACTATCAACACAACTCCTATTGTTCCAACTGTTCCAAAGCTTGTGCCTAGAGCAAATGAAACTACACAGGATAACAAAAATGCAAATAATATAAAATACTTCGGATTTAAAAGTAGTGTGCCATAGTAGACAAAAAATGGAATTGTACCGCTGGCTCTCCATATGGCAGTTATAATTCCAATGAGCGCAAAGATTGGCATGAGAGCAAATGATTTTTTCATGCCATTTAAAATCATATTTATAACTGTTTTTAAATCATACCCTCTGTGCAACGCAGTTAGAGAAAATAAGATCATTCCGATAACAAGCGGAATTAAAATTGAAAAATCAACGATTATACTTATAATAAGTGAAAGTGTAAAAATTACAACAGATATTAAGAAGTCCATAAATGCTCCGTTCCTCAATCAAACTAATAATATTATACAACGAAAAATAAAAATGACAATATAAATATTATACAAGGGTTCTGACAGCAATAAGTTGGATTAACGCAAAATAAGACCATCGTCCAGCAAACGATGGTCTTATTTTATACTTTATATTAGGAGATTTCCTGATCTAAGTGATTTGCAATTATTATTTATTTTTCTTTCTTATTTAATGAACAGCAATCAAGGGGTTTATTATTAAATGTATCAGTATTTGATTTAGCCAGTCTGTCTAAGAATCTTTTTATCCATTTAAACATAATTATTCACCTCTAATTGCTTAATAATTTATTTTATTATAATTTACAGATGTGAAGATTTTATGAAGAAAATATAGAATTAATTTAGTTTAAAATCTTTTTATTTGAGAAAAATTAAAAAAATTATAATAACTACATAAAATCTTCACAGAAATAAATTAAAATAGGAAAAAATAGTAAGTGAGGATGATGATTATGGGTTGTTGCGGAGGACCAAGACCGGATAAAAAATACAGTTTAAAAGAATACTTAATTTCAATAATTGTAATTACCGCTTTTGTACTTATAATTTATTTCTTAACTAAATAAATCTTGGAAGGTGAAAAATGAATATTAAAAAAGAGAAAATAAAAGTATATGATATGACCTGCACATCTTGTGAAGCGAGAGTTGAAAAAGCGGTTTTAAACACAGATGGTGTTATAACTGTAAAAGCAAGCTTTAGTGGTCAAAATGCAGAAGTTGAATTTGACAGTGAAGTTTGCAACAAAGATAAAATAAATGAAGCAATTAACAAAGCTGGTTACAGCACTGCAAAGCCTAAGGACAATAAAATTTTTGGGATGTTGATTATTGTTGCAGCAATAATATTGCTGGGCATAAATACTTCAGGCTTTGATATGGAATCGATGCTTTCTAATGCTTCATATGCAGTATTGTTCATAGCAGGACTTTTAACCTCAATCCACTGCGTTGGTATGTGTGGGGGAATTATGCTGTCTCAAACTGTTGGAAATGAAAGTAAAAATAAGTTTGAAGCAATGAAACCATCACTTTTATACAATGCGGGGAGAGTAATTTCTTATACAATCCTTGGTGGTATTATTGGAGCAGTAGGTTCAGTGTTTTCTCTTTCATTTAAGTCAAAGGCAGCTGTCCAGATAATTGCAGGATTATTTATGATAATAATGGGTTTAAACATGTCTGGGTTTAGCTTGTTTAGAAAGCTGCAAATCAAAATGCCAAAGTCATTTTGCAGTCTTAAAAGTAAAGCTGGCTCACCTTTTGTTGTAGGATTATTAAATGGATTCATGCCTTGCGGACCTTTGCAGACAATGCAGATATTTGCTCTTGGGACAGGAAGCCCTGTTAAAGGAGCATTGTCAATGCTTGTGTTCTCATTAGGAACGGTACCTCTTATGCTTACATTTGGAGCCTTGTCCGGACTGTTAAGCAAGGGTTACACAAAAAAAATACTTAAGCTAAGCGGAGTTATGATAATTGTATTGGGATTAATTATGGGTAACAGAGGTCTTTCAATACTTGGAATTAATTTAAATCCTTTAACAGCAATGGCATTGAGCAAGACAGATGAAATAAGCAGCAATGAAAATGTTGCGAAGGCAGTTATGCAGGATGGAGTTCAAGTAATAAATATGACTGTAAGTAACAGGGGATTTACACCAAATGCCTTTTATGTTCAGAAGGGTATACCTGTAAAAATGATTATTGACGGTAAAGAAATAAATACCTGTAACAATGCAATAATTATTCCTTCATTAAATAAGGAAATCAAGATAAATAAAGGCGAAAATATTTTGGAGTTTTCACCTGACGATAAAGATATGAACTTTAGTTGCTGGATGGGTATGATAAATGGGGTTATAAAGGTTGTTGACGAACTTGAATCTGTTGACACATCAGTACCTGACCCAACAATACCTGCTCCAACAACAGGACCAAGCTGCTGTGCAAGTCCAATTGATGAAGATACTCCAAGTAACGGTCAAAGTATTTACGGAGACGATATTTCAAAGGTTCCTACTGAATTCTTAATAGGTAAAGCAGCTGAGAACAAGATTCGTATTAAGGGACTTGGCTTTGAACTTCAACCATTAGTTTCTGTTGTGAGCAATTCTGAAACAACTAAGATCACATTTGACTTTGCTTATTTTGACAATAAGGAAGGAGAATTTGCAATAGTTGATGGTAATACAGGGGAAGCTATAGCAGTATTTGATCAAGATACAGCAAAAGAAGGTGTTGAATTTAAATCAGGGGAGTCAGAAGTATACGGCATAGTTAAAGATGGAGCACTTTTGGGTGTAATTACAACCGTTGATGATGTTACTAATGCGGATTTAGAGTCAATAAGAGAAAATTTAATAGCAAAATAAAAATATGGGATAATCATAAAGCTTAATACTAAGTACTTTATGACATCCCATTTTTAAAATATTGACAATGCAGTTGTAACAATTTATATTATAACTATCAAATATAATGGAGTCCGTATGAAGAAAATCTTAGTAATAGAAGATGATGAAAGAGTATCAGATATAATTAAAGCATATCTTGAACGAGAAGGCTACAATGTTTATCTAACTGCCAAAGGACTAGATGGAATTGAAATTGCCCGAAAAAACGATCTAAATTTAATAATACTGGATTTGATGCTTCCTGATATAAGCGGTGAAGAAGTGTGTAAAATAATTAGACAAAACTCTGATGTGCATATTTTCATGCTCACTGCAAAAAGCTCTTTAACAGAAAGAATAGAAGGCTTAAATATCGGAGCTGATGAATATTTGGTAAAGCCTTTCAGTCCCAGAGAGCTAACTGCAAGAGTAAACGCATTATTTAGGAGACTTGGAAAAGATAAAGAGCAGTCAGATTCAATTTACGATGATGGAAATTTAGAAATCAATTATGAAAAAAGAATTGTAAAAGTAAAAGGCAAGGAAATTTCTTTAACCCCTAATGAATTCAATATATTATATTTTTTGGCTGCTAATAAGGGAAATGTACTTTCGCGTGAACAAATAATTGATAAAATTTTTGGTTTTGATTTTATGGGCTATGACAGAACAATAGATGTACACATAAAAAATGTACGTAAAAAAATTGAAGAAGACACTAAAAACCCTAAATACATAATTACTGTGACAAAGGCGGGTTATAAATTTGGTGGTGAGAATTGATGAGCATAAGAAAAAGAATTAGTATATTATTGTTTTCATGTTCATTTTCTGCAATTGTTCTTATAATAATGTTCGTTAATTTCACAATTAATGATATATTTAAAGAATATATGGCTGATGTACAAAATAAAAGATATGAAAGAATTGTCTCTTATCTTGAGGAAGTTTATAAAAAAGAAGGGCAATGGAATGAAAATTCAGGAATAGAATTAATGCATGAAGCATACATGAGCAATTACAATTTAACGTTGTATGATGATAAAAACTTGCCTGTATGGGGAATGAACCCGATGGATATAAGAAACAAAATTCATCTGGAAAATATGAAGGTACAAGACGAAGGAGTCTACTCTTCTAATAAATTTGAACTTAAATACAGCGACAATGTTGTAGGATATGTAGAAGTAGGACAGTATGCACCACTTTTAATGGCAGAAGAAGATGTATTGTTTCAGACTTCAATTAATAAAAGCATAGTTTTAAGTGGTGTTTTTACATTAATGATTATAACCATTGCAAGTCTTTACTTTTCTAAACAATTTTCAGCTCCCATAAAGGAAGTTGCAAATATGTCCGTAAAGCTTTCAAGGGGTGAATTTAATGAAAAGTCTGTCACAGAGACTGATATAGAGGAAATAGTAAATTTGCGAAACAGCATCAATATACTTGCTGAAAAGCTAAACAAACAGGATATGCTGAGAAAAAGACTCATATCAGATTTAAGTCATGAAATAAGGACACCGCTTAATGTTCTTCAAAATAATTTTGAAGCCATGATTGATGGTATATCTCCTGTTACACAAGAAAAACTTTCTAGGTTAAATGATGAAATCATTCGTTTCGGCAGGCTTTTGAACAACTTAGAAAAACTTAAAGAATTTGAATCAGAAAGTTTGAAGATGAACTTTCATTCTATAAATCTTATTAATTTGATAGAAAATTTATACAATGATTTTAAAATGGAAGCTGAAAAAAAACACATTTCACTTAAACTAACAAAGGAAGAAGATATAAATTATTTTATTTTGGGTGATGCTGATAAATTAAAGCAGGTATTTATCAATCTGGTGAACAACGCAATAAAATTTACAAAAGAATTTGGAGAGATTTCAATTAACATATATAAAAATGAAAAAATATATGTAGAGATAGAAGATAACGGCATAGGTATAAAAAAAGAAGATTTACCTTATATATTTGAGCATATGTACAGAGGTGACAAAAGCAGGCATGAAATAGAGGGCTCAGGTATCGGGCTTACTATTGCAAGGAGTATCCTAACTCTTCATTCAGCAACCATCGAAGTTGAAAGTCAAGAAGGAAAGGGAACAAAATTTATTGTAATTTTTAACTCTATTGATGAATGACTTGAAATTTTGTAAAATATGGTTTAAAATTAAACCTAACGGAATAATATTAAACCATAAATAATACGAACATTCCAAAGCCGTGCAATAATGGAACGATATTATTCCATAATTGCGCGGCTTTATTTTTTTGTAAACAGAAAATTCATTATAATTTAGCCATTGATATATTGGCACGATTAATGCAAATATGAAAGAGAGGTCATTATGGAAGCAAAGAAAATAAAGTTAACAGCGGTTGAAGACAGACCGCATATAACCTATGAAGCATTGTCTGTGCTGCATAAATATGATGTTGGATTAATTTGGATGGAGGTTTATGCATTTGTAGCCTATATTAAATTAATGCCTGTAGAAGATGAAATTTGGGAAAGTATCAAAAAAGAACTTAACGATTTAAGTGGGTGGGCATCCTTAGAGGAAATTGAACTGTTTCCTTTTGAGGAAAAAGACACAGAAATGAAAAATGTGTTGGATGTAATTCCTCACGGTGTGACTTTGTTAAGCAGGACTGGGGATATTAAATATTTTAACAATTACGCTGATGATAAAATATTTAATACAAAAGGCAAGGACATAACTGGAATAAATATTAATAAGTATTTAGATTGTAATAAGCTTTTAACCTCATTAAAAAATAATAAAAAAAAGAAAGCCATCGTAAATGAGAAAATGACAATAGGGAGACAGCTTTACGAGGTAAAACTGCAATCTATTATCAATGAGGAAAACGTATTAAGTAGCTATTTATTATCATTTTATGATGTTGACACAGATGTTTATGACAGATATGACAATCCTATTACCTTTAATGATATAATTGCTGAAAGCAACAAGATGTTAGAAGCAATTGAAAGAGGCAAGCTGTATTCAGCGTCAGATTCTCCTGTTCTTATAACCGGTGAAAGCGGCACAGGTAAGGAGCTTTTTGCAAGGGCAATACATAATGAAAGTAAAAGAAAACACAAGCCATTTGTTGCGATTAATTGTGCAGCTATTCCAGATCAACTGTTGGAAAGTGAGTTGTTTGGGTATGAAGGTGGAACTTTCACAGGTGGCAGAAAGGAAGGCAAAGCTGGAATATTTGAGATTGCAAATGGTGGAACAATATTTTTAGATGAAATAGGAGATATGGCATCTCACCTGCAAGCAAAATTATTAAGAGTGCTGCAGGAAAAAAAGGTTCGCAGAGTTGGAAGTCCAAATGAAATAAATGTAGATGTGAGGTTGATATCAGCCACAAATCAAAATATTGATCAAATGGTCAAAAATAAGGAATTTAGACTTGAACTTTTATTCAGAATCAATATTTTTAATATCAATATTCCACCGCTTCGAGAAAGAAAGGAAGATTTGCCAATACTTTATGAGCATTATGCAAGTATTCATTCAAGAAGATATCACAAGGAAATAATAGGAATTGATAAAGAAGCTATGAGAAAGCTTATCAATTACAATTGGCCAGGCAATGTTAGGGAATTTCAAAATGTACTTGAGAGGGCAGTGGCGCTTTCTACAACTAAAGAAATAATGCCTAAGGATATATTCCTAAATTATGACATAATTCCTGAAGAAAATTCAGATGGAAAGACATTGAAGGAATATCTTGAACTATTAGAAAAAAAGAAAATTGTTGAGTGTTTAAGACAGAGCAAAAGCATAAGAGAAGCTGCAAAAAATTTAGAAGTGACTCACACTCTTCTCATTAATAGAATGAAAAAATATAAAATTGAAATGAAAAATATATCAAATTATTAATAATAGGAGGATTTATGGATAAGGAAAAATTAAGCAAATTAAAATTTTCAACAAGAGCAGTGCATGCAGGCTACAAAAAAAATGAATATGGTGCTTTAGCAACACCTATTTATCAAACATCTACATTTATATTTGATTCAGCAGAGCAAGGTGGCAGAAGATTTGCTCTTGAAGAAGAAGGCTACATTTATACTAGGCTAGGAAATCCAACTAGTTCTCAGGTTGAAGATAAGCTTGCAAACTTAGAAAATGCAGAAGCAGCAGTAGCAATGTCATCTGGAATGGGTGCAATAACTTCTGTATTTTGGGCTGCTTTAAGTGGAGGAGACCATGTAGTTGCTGCAAAGACATTGTACGGATGTACATTTGCTTATTTAAATCACGGCCTTTCAAGATTTGGTGTTGAAACAACATTTGTAGATACTTCTAATCCTGAAAATGTCAGAAAAGCAATGAGACCAAACACAAAGATAGTTTATTTGGAAAGCCCTGCTAATCCAAATATGCTTATTTCAGACATAGAAGAAATATCTAAAATTGCTCATGAAACGGAAGGTTGTATTGTTGTTGTTGACAATACCTACAGCACGCCATACATTCAAAGACCTCTAGAATTAGGAGCAGATGTTGTAGTTCACTCTGCAACAAAATATTTAAACGGTCATGGAGATGTTATAGCAGGTTTTGCAGTTGGTAGTAGAGAAATAATAAATCAGGTTAGACTGGTAGGTATAAAAGATATGACAGGCTCAGTAATGAGTCCGTTTGATTCATACTTAATTAACAGAGGTATGAAAACTTTGGAAATAAGAATGGAAAAGCATTGTTCAAATGCTCAGAAGGTTGCAGAATTTTTGGAAGCACACCCGGCAGTTGAGAACATAGCATACCCAGGATTAAAAAGCTTTCCACAGTATGACCTTGCTAATAAACAAATGTCCTTACCAGGGGCTATGATAGCATTTGAAGTTAAAGGTGGACTTGAAGCAGGAAAGAAACTGATGAACTCCTTAGAGCTTTGCACATTGGCAGTGAGCCTTGGTGATACTGAAACTTTAATTCAGCATCCAGCATCAATGACTCATTCACCTTACACACCTGAAGAAAGAGCAATGTCAGGAATTTCTGAAGGACTTGTCAGATTATCTGTCGGTCTGGAGGATGCTGGTGACATTATAGATGATTTAAAGCAAGCACTAGATAAATTAATTTAAACATTTTCAAACCTCTTAAAAAGTCGTTCAATTTGAACGGCTTTTTTTAAATTTATGAGTTTGAAATGAATAATTATTTAATTAGATTGACATTTAATTAATTAACATTTAAAATATTAATTAAGAAATTTTAATTTCTCCGAGTTTATTGTTCTAAAGTTCGCCATGAATAATAAACCGACAGGGTTTGGCCGGAAACAGCTAAGCCTCCTATTGGAAAGGAGATTGCTTATTATTGGCAGTTCTCTTTTCGTATATTATTATATGAGAGGAGTTTTTTTTTATGAGAACAAAAATGAAAAATTTGTTGGCTTTATTGCTATGCACAGTGATGATATTTTCACTTGCAGCATGCCAACAGGAAAAACCGCAGGAGACACCAGCAGAAACACCAGCAGAAACACCAGTTGAAACACCGGCAGAAGCAAGAAACTTTATATTAGCAACTACAACAAGCACTGAGGATTCAGGCTTATTAGATTATTTGCTTCCTATCTTTAAAGATAAAACAGGGATAGATGTAAATGTTGTGGCTAAAGGAACCGGTGCAGCTCTTGAACTTGCAAAAAATGGAGATGCAGATGGAGTATTGGTACATGCTAAGGCACAAGAAGAACAATTTGTAGCTGATGGATTTGCTAAAGAAAGATTTGATGTTATGTACAATGACTTCATATTAGTAGGGCCAGAATCTGATCCTGCAGGAATACTGACAGGAGCTCCAAGCGATCCTATTAAAGCATTTTCACTTATTGCTGAAAAACAAGCAACATTTATTTCAAGAGGAGATGAGTCAGGTACTCATACAAAGGAAAAGGCTTATTGGAAAGATGCAAGCTTGACTCCAGCTGGAGAATGGTATGTTGAAGCAGGAGCAGGAATGGGAGCAGTTCTTCAAATGGCAGAAGAAAAGTCTGGATATACCTTAACAGATAGAGCTACATATTTATCAATGAAGGATGAGCTTGATCTTGTAATTGTAACTGAGAAAAATGAAAAGATGTATAATCAATACGGAGTTATGATGGTTAACCCTGAAAAATACCCGATCAAAGAAGCTGAAGTAAAGGAATT
>JAQSYS010000356.1 GCA_029256005.1 Sedimentibacter sp. | reverse complement strand
AGCTCATAAAAAGATAAAGACAGTATTTCCTGTTGCTCGTGTTTATCAGGCACATATTCCAACCTATGGTTCGGGTCATTGGCTGTTTGGATTTGCATCAAAAAAATATGACCCAATTGAAGCCATCAATGAGAGGGAATGGAATTCATTAGGACTAAACACAAAATATTATAATACTGTTCTTCATAAGGGAGCATTTGCACTGCCGAATTATGTTATTGAGCTATTGAATAATGCGTAAAAAAAACAGGACATAATCCTGTTTTTTTATTGTATAGGTTCTTAATTACTTTACGCTTAAAACTTCATAACCTAAATCACTTATAATTTTTGATATTTTGTCAGATTCAATTATAGCTTCATCATATTCAATCTTTGCTTTGCTTGAGTTAAATAATATGTTTACTTCTCCTATACCATCTTGTCTTTTTAATGCAGTTTCGATTTTTTTAACACAACTTGGGCAACCAAGCTCTTCTAATTGTATAGATATTTTTTTCATAAACACACCTCCGTTGTTTTATTTTAATTATACAACATTAATATAAACCTTTTCTATGATTTAAATCAAAATTTAATTAATTTAATGCATTGCATTAAACGGACAATTCAATTATAATATATTGCAATGAGTTGTTTTAAATATAGTTACAGGTGATAAAAATGAAAATAAAAACAGTTGCATTGATTGGAATGGGTGCAGTAGGAACAGTTTACGGTAATTTGCTTTATAAAAGATATGGTTCTGATTTTGCTGTAATTGCAGATGAATCAAGAAAAGAAAGATTAAAAATAAGCGGGTTTACTTTAAACAACAGCACTTTTTATCCAAATGTCGTATCCGAAGGCGATAATAATATTAAATATGATTTAATTATATTTTGCGTAAAAAATTATCAGCTTGAAGAGGCTATAAAAGATGTAAAAAGCTTCATTGGCAATAACACCATATTGATAACATTTTTAAACGGAGTTACTGCAAGGTCAAGAATTCATGCAGCATATCCAAACAACAAGGTGCTTTACGGTCTGTCTATGAAAATTGATGCCATAAGAATTGATAATGGTGTAGTCAATACGGTTGATGGAGAAATTCATTTTGGTGAGGCTGATAATACAGCAATTTCTCCTGAAGTACAAGCTGTTATAGACTGTTTTAATGAATCAGGAATAAAAAACATCGTCTATCCTGATATGATTAGGATGGTTTGGAAGAAATTTATGCTAAATGTTGGTGTTAATCAAGTTACTGCTGTTACAGGATCTCCTTATGGCAAAGTGACCAGCATTAATACAAACCTGACATTATTTAAAGAAGCAATGATTGAAGTGTTGACAATTGCAAAAGCATCTGGTATTGATTTAAGAGAAGAAGATATTGATGAGTTTGTTGAATTGATGAGCCATTTCTCTCCAAACAGCAAGACTTCGATGCTACAGGATGTTGAAGCAAAGAGAAAGACAGAGGTTGATTATTTTTCGGGAACAGTTATGGAAATGGGAAAGAAACTTAACATACCAACACCTGTAAACCACGTGCTTTATTGCATAATCAAATCTTTTGAACAGTTATATTAATATAAAGCAGGGATAATTATGATAAGAAAAAAAAATGAACAGAAAAATGAGAAAAATTTAACGATAGTTGAACATTTAACAGAATTAAGAAAAAGACTTATATATTCAAGCATTGTGCTATTGGTTGCAGTTGCTGTAGCTTATAACTATTCTGAAATGATAGTTAAGCATATCGTTGATATTGCAGGTAATATTAATTTTGTTTTTATTGCACCAGCAGAACTTTTGATGTCATACGTTAAAATAGCTGTGATAGGAGGATTTGTCGTAGCTGGTCCGTTTTTAATTCTGCAAATATGGCTTTTTGTAAGTCCTGGACTAACAAAAAGTGAGAAAAGAACGATAGCGGTTTCTTTGTTTGTGGGGGGGATATTTTTTATAATCGGTGTGGTGTTTGCTTATTTAATAATACTTCCGCTAATGCTTCAGTTCTTTATGGGTTTCCAGATTGAGCAAATTGAAGAAATGATTAGTTTCAGCAATTATTTAACATTTGTAATAAATACTTTGTTATCATTCGGAATTATATTTGAACTTCCTATAATTATGGTTATACTTACAAAATTCCATATTTTAAAGGTAGATTTCATAAAGAAAAACCGAAAATATATAATATTAATTATATTCGTTGTAGCAGCTATATTGACACCTCCAGATGTAATTACTCAGGTATTGCTGGCAGGTCCAATGATTCTTTTGTTTGAAATAGGCGTAATATTCGCTTCATTTGTTGAGAAAAAGAATAAGAAGATAGTTGAAGAATAGTAACTTATATAGAAACTAAAACATTTGACATTAATATAGTCAAGTAATATAATAAATTTATAAATGGTAAATAAGACAGGACAGAAATGTCCTGTTTTTTAGAATAGGAGAAAACATGAAGAAAAAAGTTATGGTAGCTATGAGCGGCGGAGTTGACAGCTCAGTTGCAGCTGTTTTACTTAGAGACCAAGGCTA
>JAQSYS010000355.1 GCA_029256005.1 Sedimentibacter sp. | reverse complement strand
AATTTGTTAATTTCATTATAAATCAAATAAATCATTATGTCAAAACGTTATCAGGTTAATTGGTATAAAACAAGTTGCTAACGCAACTTCCGCTATGGGACCTATGTCCCCCTTCGGCGTAAAAATGCTAACGCATTTTTACTGAGCACCCCCCCTTAATGCGATAGGGGAATTCTTCCCCTATAACCCCTTGTTTTTTATACAATAGAAAGGGAGAGTTTTCCTATTGTATAAAAAAAGGAATAACCTAAGTTATTCCAATTAACATTACTTTAAATTTTTTGCTCGTTCTCTTATTTTAATTTCTTCTTCATCCTGGGTTTCATCCAGTTCAAGTCCATGAGGATATTTATTGCCATTTTCATCTATTGAGATGAATGTGATGAATCCATCCACAGGTGTTGTTTTTGCTATTTCAGTTTCCATCTTTGTATATACCACTATGCTGGTTTTTCCCAAGTGAACAACCTTGCTTGTGAATTTAACTATTTCACCCTTATTAACAGGATGTCTAAACAATAATCCATGTATGTTCAAGCAAACCACATTTTGCGGATTACCCATAGTTGATGCTGCAGCAATAAATGCTGATTCAACAAACCATTCAGCCGTTCTCCCGGCAAATAAAGTACCGTGATGATTTAATTCTTCTGATTTTACTAATCTTGAATTTACATAATCCTTCATAGATGCCTCCTAATTTGTTGCTAGATTTATTGTAATGTTAATGCTTGTTTTTTATTATGCCACATAACAAGCATTGGTCCTGCAAGACATACAGTTGAATAACATCCACTTATTATACCAATAAACATCGGTATAGCAAATGTCTTAATTGAGTCAATATTGTATAGATAGGCAAGTACCAAAACTACTAATATACTTAAGCCTGTTGTTACGCTTGTTTTTATTGATCTTGATAATGATTGATTTATGCTAGTGTCTACTAAATCCTCGAAGGACTTCTTTTCGAAAAATGGCTGATTCTCTCTTATTCGGTCATAAATTACTATCGTGTCATTGATAGAGTAACCGATTATAGTGAGTGTAACAGCAATAAATGAATCATTTATTGGCATCTTAAGAATAATGAAAGTGAAAAACACTACCAATATATCGTGAACCAAGGCTATTAATCCTATAACTCCCGCTGACATGCCTGATATTTTTTTGAATCTAAATCTTACATAAAGAATGATAAACAAAGAAGTCAATGCTATTGCAATCAAGCCATTTACTAAAAATCTGTTTCCAATGAATGGTTCTACAACATTTGATTCAGCCAGCGTCAAATTTGAATCAGGAAATGCCTCTTTTAATAATTTATCAAGTTTATCTTGTTCTGATGCTTCTAGCCCGCTATTGCCTGACAAGTTCAGCACAAGTTTCTTGCTGTGTGTAGCTAAATCATCTGTTAACTGAACCTCTGTATTTCTGTTTAAAATTTCTGTTGCCTTATCAGCAGCCATTTCTGAGTCTATTTCTCCGGTATATGAATATTTTATTATGGCTCCGCCCTTAAATTGTATAGACAGGTCAATTCCATTTATAAATAATGATACAATACCAACAATCATAATAAGTGAGGATATAGCAAAAAATATCTTTCTTCTTTCATAAAATTTTATCATTATTTTGCCTCCTTTACTTTTATGCCATATAAGGATTTATTCATAAATATTTCGTTCATACTCATAGATTTCGTAATAATCTTTGATGCTGTTACTCCTGAAACAAAGTTCAGTATGCAGCCAACCATAAGCGTATATCCAAATGAAAGCATAGCCCCAGTTCCAAATATCATCATTATGATTGCAGCTGCTATTGTTGTAATATTTCCATCAAATACTGCGGAAAATGCTTTGCTATAACCAGTATTAATGGAATAACCCAAAGATTTTCCTGCATTTAATTCTTCTCTTATTCTCTCGTTAATTATAACATTGGCATCTACACCCATACCTATTGAAAGTATGATACCTGCTATACCTGTCAATGTAAGTGTAACTTGAGGTATAGAAAGTGCCAACATTTGTACTGAAATCTGTAATATCAAGGCGAAGCAAGCAACTACACCAAGCAACTTATAGTACAACAGCATAAAAATACATACTGCGCCAAATGCAATTAATCCTGCTTTTACCATAACATCTAAAGCACCTGAACCCATGGTTGGAGTAATTGTACTGTGATTTTTTGAAATTAAGGAAAACGGAAGTGCCCCTGAATTTATTTTGTCAGATAAAGCTTTTGCTTCTTCCGTACTTCCTATATTTGAAATTATTGAGTTCCCTCCGGTTATTTTTTTTGATACAGATGGTGCTGAAATCAATGTTTCATCCATATATATTGCAATAAACTGACCAACAAGCTTCTCTGTAGCATCTTCAAATGCTTTTGCACCTTTTTCATTAAACTCAAGCGTTACGACAGGCTCATTAGTTTGCGAATCCAGTTGGACTTTACTTTCCCTTACATCCTTGCCTTCTACCAAAATATTGCCTTGCGGATCTCTGAATGTAAGTCTTGCTGTTTCACCAAGTTCTGCAAT
>JAQSYS010000354.1 GCA_029256005.1 Sedimentibacter sp. | reverse complement strand
AGTTCTTTAAGTTCTTTAGTATTCATTGCTAATCCTTTTAATCCATAATTTATCATAAGATAATCCCCCTTTTAACTTGAGTTATATAGCATTATATTCGAAATAAAATAATTTATTACTATTTATTAGCGAAAATACGGTCTCAGAACATTTGTTCGCATACTCATTATATACCCATATTTATAAAAAGTAAAGTCGTTTTTTAGATTTTTTTTGCTAATATTTATAGTTTCGATCCTTGTTCTTGTCATTGCCAATTCTGGTTAATGTTACTGTCCGGGAGGCTTTATCTATTGATACAATGTCAAAAGAAAATTCATGGCAGCTGTATATGTTTCTAGAACTTTGCTTCCATTCAGCGTTGGCTCTTCTTGAAGTGAAGGCCTCTGTAGACACGAGAGTTATTCCATCTCTCACCTGAAGCTGATCATTATGATAATGGCCGTAGAAACATCCGGCAACAGCCATGGGCCCCTGTTCTTTGAAATTTTTATTAACATATTTAAGGCCATGAGTTGAATTAGCATTATTTTTAGCTGGTATAGTTACATCAGTGCCATTTTTAAATGCTCTAATAACTGACCACATTTGGTCTCCATTAAGACAAACTTCCCCTCCATAGACTTTAGTACCTGGAAAGTTAAAAGGATAATGAGAAAAGAAACAAGTATGCCAATTCACTCTGTCTTCTCCTTTGCTTGAAAAGTCTAAAGCCTCATCTACCAAAAACTCTATTTGATCCTGATTTATAAAGCCAGCTGAGCCTGTGTTCTCTTTTATTAAGTTGTTTACTACACTATAGTCATTTTCATGAGTATTTAAGAAGATTAGTCTAATCTTTTTTTTAGGATTGTCTGCATAGTAATAGAGTCCCTTAGAAGATATATTTATTTGCAATCCGGGCGCCTTTACATCCTTTAAAAGCAGTTCTCTAAGCTCTTGTTCCTTCACAACGGTATTTATGCTTCTATCCTGCAGACTGTTATCATCATGATTTCCCTTGCACCACAAGAGATTACTGCCGACAAGTTTCTTAATTTGTTTTATGCTTTCAATATGATTATTTCTATCTGCATTGGGTATTATTAAACAAGTCTGATCTACCAAATCACCAGTACAAACTACTGGTAGATTAGCTTTGCTCTTAACCTTTTCTAATAATTTTATTCCTTCACTTACTCTTGAGTCCAAGGTTATGTAATGAATATCTGATGTGAATATAAGATTGAAGTTTTCCTTATTAATTCCGGAAAGCTTTTTATCTATCTGATCATATACTATCTCCTTGTCAAAATACTTAGTATAACATCTTAAATCAAAGTTTAGCTCTGCACCAGGCTCTAAACTCTTTATACCTTTTCCATTTAAAATCAGGTTGTAGTTGCTATTTACCTTCTTTAATTGAACTTCATAATCAAATGTTTTCTCTGGATATTTAATGTTTATATATTTAACAATGCCAAAATTTAAAAAGTCAGGTTCGCTGTTATCCCCATCGTCAGTATCAGTAAAATTGAAGCTACTTATTTGATACTGAATTTTGTTGCCCATGGTGAATCTAGGCTGAAGAATATGAGCAATAATGACATTATCATCATTATGGTTAGTATGAACTATTTTTATTTTTCCTTTTATATAAATCCAACCATCATCTTGAATTAACATTGAAAGTGGATCTCCGTCAATATTTTTAAAACCATCATTCAGTAGAAGTGGAATTTCAATATTGCTGTCTCCTTGAAAGTCTGATTTAGGTACGGTATTTGTTGTATCTGAAAGAAACTTTACATCAGAACTATATGAAGTAACATTTTTAAGAGGAGTATCATTTTGGCTTATACTGTTTAAAGTTAATACATGCACAATTATTAGCGATATTAATGCAGGAGTTATGATTTTAAACATGAAATCACCTTCAGTAATTGTATTTGATTTAAAGATAAAGTCATTTTTACCGTAACTTATCTATCTTATTCTAAAAATAAAAAAGCGCTTTAGCTTAGAAACAAAATGTGCACTATTAAAAATCATATTTTAAAATGCTCTTTCATTAAGTTTTACCTTCATTAACCACTGTTGCCACCAACAGACTAGTATATTTGTCCCAAATATTTGCAAACTTGTCTTGAAAACTTAATTCAACATATTTATAATTAAAGTAAGTTAATTTTTATGTTATCCAAGGCTGGTCTTTAGATATGGATCAGCATATTTTTTTTGCCTTTTTATTAATTAAACAAAAATAAACCTTCAACACTCATTTCTAATGAATATTGAAGGTCATTTTTTTAATTTAAAATACATTTATAAATATTTTAAAAAATGTATAATTATTCCTATAAACTCTTTATTTATTTAAAAACATAGATCGCCTAGCTTACTTTGTTTTTAAGTCTTAACTTATCAGCAACCATTGCTATAAATTCACTGTTAGTTGGCTTGCCTTTATCATTATGTATAGTATAGCCAAAGAGTTTGTTTATAGTGTCAACTTGTCCTCTGCTCCAAGCTACTTCTATAGCGTGTCTTATTGCTCTTTCTACACGGCTTGCT
>JAQSYS010000353.1 GCA_029256005.1 Sedimentibacter sp. | reverse complement strand
TTTGATTTCAGCCCCTAGGCACTCACAGATCATCTCAACTTTTTTCCACTCAGTCTTAGCTGCATATTCAACAACTTCAGGTAATGCAATAGCACATCCAATACCATGAGGAATATGAAAACGAGCACCTAAAGCATGACCAATTGTATGCCCCAAGTGTACCAATGCATTAGTAAACGCCATACCTGCAAATGTTGAAGCTAAAATCATTTTTTCCCTTGCTTCCTCATTTGAGCCATCTATGTAAGCAACTGGCAACCATTTAGCAATTGTCCTTATTGCATCTCTTGCAAGAGCGTCAGAAAGAGGATTAGCCTGTGAACCTGTCATGGCTTCAACAGCATGAGCCAAAGCATCGATTCCTGTTGCTGCAGTCATTTTCTTAGGCAACCCAAGGGTAAGATCGGGATCAATTATTGCGAGAGATGCAATACATACCGGGCTAACAACACTGTCCTTATTACCTCGGGAAACACAGGATATAACGCACATATTTGTTACTTCACTACCAGTACCGCTTGTTGTTGGAATAAATACCATTGGCACTCCGGATTTCAAATTCTTCTGAATACCAAAATACTTCTTTATAGGCGGTTCATTATTAATTAAAACATTTATTCCCTTTGCTGTATCTATGGAGCTTCCCCCTCCTACAGCAACTATTCCGTTAACGTTTTCCCTTCGAGCCAATTCAGCCCCTTCTTCAACCATATAATCTGGTGGATCTGGAAGAACCTTATCAAAGATAACGATTTCAATGCCTGCATTTCTTAGATTATCAATTAAAATATCAGCAATGCCCACATCTTTTAATCCTGCATCGTATACTAATAATACTTTATTACAACCTAACTGTCTTACTTTAAGACCTGTGCGTAAGGATGCTCCACTTCCCATAAGCATAGGAACGAAAATTTCATAAGATGTAATCATATTACTCCTCCTCCATTATAATTTATGTGAATTATATCATTTATAGAAATTATTAAATACGTCCAGCATAATCAAATAACACAACGATTTTTGTTCAGTTTGCACAAAATAAATTTTGCAATATCTATAATAATTTTGTATAATAGCGATAATAGTCATAAGGCGGTGATTAAATGCTTTATTCAGATCTTATAATGCTTCTAAATGAAACTTTTGAAATTGTGTCTATTGTTAATCACAATAATTCAAAAATCACTGACATCAAACTGATCAAAGGAAATATTGACAGATGGAATGAAAAAACTTTATATATAGGTAATAATTTAGGCACAAGCACAATGCCTAACTCAATTATGATGCTTGGGACTGACAAATCTCCAGTCTTGCCTGAGAAAAGTAGTTATTCAGTTATAAAAGATGATGATATTATTAATATATTTAATACTACAAAGGATTTAATAATTGAAGACTTACGATCAGAAGCGGCACTCTTTGAGTTAACTAAAGAAGTACTAAATAAAAGAAGCATTTTAAGCCTCATAAACCATGCAGCTGATTTATTAGGAAATGCTCTAGTCCTTACTGATTCAGAAAATAAAGTATTGGCTTATTCCACAAACTATGAAATTATGGATCCCCTATGGTCTGATAATATTGAAAAAGGTTATTGTTCAGATGAATTCCTTCAAAAAGTTCGAATGAATCAGCAAATGAAGGATTGGAATAAGTTAGGAAATGATACCGTCAAAATTAAGTTACATGGAGACAAGCAACCAAAGTTAGTATCTAGAATTATATATGATGGACATGTTGCAGGGTCGCTAATTTTAATTGAACATCACACAGAAATAACACCTACTCACTTTAAACAGTTACCTTTAATAGGAAACATATTATTTGACTCTTTAAACTATGATATTTCAACAGGAATGAAAAAATCATTTTACAGCTCTGTTTTATATAACCTTCTTGACGAAAGGGAAATTGACAAGTCAGAAATATTAAATATAACTAAACTAAAATTTCCGCAAAAAATGAAAGTAGTTGTTGCACAGTACGCAATAAATCAAAAAAATCGTTATTTGAAACTTTCTGTAAAGGTAGCCTTAGAAAGAATTTTTACTGAAGGTTATTCAGTTATGTTTAAAAGCTACATTATAATTTTAGTTGATGATGTTTCTGAAATTCAAAGAGAAAGGTTAAAAGAACTATCTCAAAAAGAAAATTTGAGAATAGGAATCTCATGGAGTTTTAATGACATATTACAATTTAAACGTCATTTTTATCAATCTGTAACATGCATAAAACAAGCACCCTACCTTTTTCAAGATGAACAAGTACATGATTACACAAATTTTTGTTTTTACGACATACTTCTTACCATATCAGATAAAACATCATTAGAAAATTACTGCCACCCTGCTTTACAATTTCTATACGATTATGGTCAGGATTTTTATCTAACACTTCGTACTTATTTGGAGTGCAATAAAAATGCAAATGAAACTGCTGATAAAATGTTTATTCACAGAAACACATTAAATTACAGAATAAAAAGAATTAAAGAATTGACAGGCTTAGATTTAGACGACACCAAAGAAATTCAATGTATTATGGATTC
>JAQSYS010000352.1 GCA_029256005.1 Sedimentibacter sp. | reverse complement strand
GTGCAAAAGAACATCTTCACCTAGGTGTTTGTGGAGAGCATGGCGGTGACCCTGCTTCCATAGAATTCTTCCATAAGACTGGACTTGATTATGTATCATGCTCACCATTCAGAGTACCAGTAGCAAGATTAGCAGCAGCACAGGCAACATTAAAGGAAAGTTCAAATGTTCAAAGAGATAAATAGTTAATTGTATTAAAAAGGTATTGCCCTTTGAAAGGGCAATACCTTTTTAATATTAAGCAAAGATATTGATATTCTATAGATGTTTTATATTATTGTTTTTGTATGTGTTAAATGTAAACTTTAATCCATTGTTTTCATGGATTTCTGAGGCATATGATAAATACCAGTCCTCGTCCTCATCGAAATTGTGAAGGAAAGTATCTGCATTTACTATGGCATCAACCTTTGTAATCAAAGCTTCGCTGCAATATGGATACAAATCATTGTAGATTTTTCCGCCACCAATTACAAATACATCTTCATCATCATACTTTTGCAATTCTTCAAATAATTCCTTAAAAGAATGAACTATGGTGCATCCATCAACTTTAAAATCCTTATTTGTAGTCAATACTATGTTAGTTCTGTTTTTTAAAGGTTTTTCACCGGGAAAAGATAAAAGTGTATTTCTTCCCATCACCACAACTTTATTTAATGTGTTATTTTTGAAAAATGCCATATCATCAGGCAAATCAAACAGTAATCCTCCATTGTAGCCAATAGCCCAATTTTTCGCAGCTGCAACTATTAATTTCATATTACCTCCACTATATCGCTATAGGAACTTTTATTTTATACGGATTAAATTCATAGTTAATCAATTTAAAACTATCAACTGTAAAATCATAGAAGCTCTTAATGGATTTGTCTATTTCAAGAACTGGAGCGTCGTGCTCTTGTTTCTCTATAAGTTCTTCTATAATAGGAACATGCCTGTCATATATGTGAGCATCTGAAATTACATGAATTAATTCCCCAGCAACAAGACCACTGACTTGAGCCATCATATGTACCAATATGGAATATTGAACAACATTCCAGTTATTTGCTGCCAATACATCTTGAGAACGCTGATTTAATATTGCATTTAATTTATTTCCTGTAACATTGAATGTCATGCTGTATGCACATGGATAAAGGTGCATTTCGTGCAGGTCTTGAAAATTGTAGATGTTGGTCATTATTCTTCTGCTAGCTGGGTTATTCTTTAAATCATAAATAACTCTGTCAACTTGGTCAAATTCGCCTTCCTTATATTTGTGCTTGATTCCAAGCTGATATCCGTAAGCCTTGCCTATGGAGCCTGTTTCATCTGCCCAAGAATCCCATATATGGCTGTTTAAATCATTTACATTGTTTGATTTTTTCTGCCATATCCATAGAAGTTCATCAACAGCAGCTGTAAAATTTGTTTTTCTTAATGTCAGAATCGGAAAACTTTCCTGTAAATTGTATCTATTTACTATACCAAATTTTTTGATTGTATGAGCAGGTGTTCCATCCTCCCACCTTGGTCTTACATCATAATCAGTGTCCCATACGCCGTTTGTAAGTATATCCTTGCATGTTTGAATAAATATTTTATCTGCAGTACTCATGAGCGCCTCCAGTCATTTTTTATACTTTATTATATATTAGAAGAGAACTCATTACAAGAATAAATTAATTAGGAGCCATAGGCTCCTGTTATTTCAAAGAATTTTGATTTATAAAACTCTTTATTTGCATTTTTTGATCAAAACCACTTACTTTCATTGCTTCTGAATCTTCGCTTTCAAAATTTTTAAAATAGACGCACATGTCACCATCCTTGGTGTCATCATATCGTATGCATCTAAAACCTTTATCGTACATTTCCTTTATTTTTTCAAATTCGTTCATAATACACTCCCCTTATGTTATATATATATATATTATTGCCACAATGGTAAAAATTATGACTAAATTTGAAAAAAAAAATAAGCCTTGAATTACACAGTAATTCAAAAGCTTACGCTGAAAACAATTCTCTTGACTTATAGTTATCAAAATCTAATGATTTTAAAACCTCTTCGTCAAACAAGGAATTTATTGATGGTACTATCACGTTAGCAATATCCTTTAAATTTATTTTGGAACTCACTCCTGACAATACACCTACACCAATTGCTCCGGAATTTTTTGCAAACAACATGTCATTGTAAGAATCTCCTACTATTGCAACCTCGCTTGGTTCTAAATTGTACATGCTACAAAACCTCATACACATATCTACATGCGGCTTCCTCTTCATTATGCCATCGTATGCGCCTATAAAATCAAAGTGTTCATGAAGATTTAATTTATTTATCATATGCATTGCTGAATCCATGCAATCTGCTGTTGCCAAACCCATTTTAATGTTATTTGAGCTTAAGTGATTATATAAAGATTTTATGTCAGTCAATTCCTTGAATTGAACATCATCTTTAAGCACTTCTTTTCTCAACAAATTTGCCACATGAGTTTGAAACTTTGATAAATCAATGTCTCTGTATTTGTTTAGTATAAAATGCATTTCAGCAGCCAGATCTTCATG
>JAQSYS010000351.1 GCA_029256005.1 Sedimentibacter sp. | reverse complement strand
TCTGTATGGACATTCACATTAAAGTCAGTGTCAATTTGTGTTGCTCCAAGTATTACAACATCCAGATTATCAACTATTGCACTTTTGGCTGTAGGGCTTGCATAATGAGATGCAGTGACCTCTCTGTGCTTAGGATTTTCTCTTATTGATTGAACAGCTCTTAAATCAAAGCATTGAACATCCATAAGGGCTTCGAAGCAACCTGCTTCAAGCATATCCACTAAGTAAGCTGTAATACCTCCCATTCCGAAGCTTCCCTTAATTTCTTCCTTCAGCATTAATTCCTTTAAGTATTTCGCAACTGCTAATGAGGCTCCACCAGCACCAGTTTGAAATGAGAAACCATCTTTTAGCAATCCCGAATGTTGAATAACCTTTGTTGCATAGTTTGCCATCATTAGTCCAACAGGGTCCCTTGTAATTTTAGTTGTTCCTGAGACTATGCCTGTTGGGTCTCCTATTTTGTCAACACAAACAACATAATCAACATATGTTTCTGATATTGAAAAATCATTAAGAGGATAATCAACCAGGTTATCAGTTATTACTACCACCTTTTTCGCATGCATTGCATCAACAAATGCATATCCCAATGAACCACATGCTGACTTTCCGTACTTGCCTGTACAGTTTCCCATATTATCAGAGGTAGGAGCAGCTATAAATGCAACATCTATTGGAGTTTTACCTGATTCAATATCACTTGGTCTACCTCCGTGACTTCTGAAATCAACAGGTTTTTCCATTATGCCTGAGGAGATTTCTCTGCCTACAGCTCCTCCCATATAATTTACTTCAAGTCCTGTTACCACATTACTTTTTATATGGTTTATGAGTGGTGCGTGTATGTCAAACACAGAGCTTGCATTGACAGTCAAGTCCTTAAATCCTAAATTTGCTATTTCATTCATAACCATATTTATTACGTGGTCACCGTTTCTTAAATGATGATGAAAAGATATGCGCATTCCATCCTTTAACCCACTTAATTTAACAGCTTCCTTCAATGAACCAACAACTTTACTCATTTAAAATACCTCCCAATGCTTCTGCCATTTCCAAGGTCTGTTTTGCTCTTGCTACTATTGGTGCGTCAATCATTTTTCCGCGAAGAGAAATTGCACCCTTTCCTTGCTCTTTTGCAACTCTGATAATGTCCATAACCTCTTTTGCATATTCAATTTCCTCAACTGTTGGGCTGAATACTTCATTTATTGTCAAGACATGTCTTGGTGATATGGCCGCCTTTCCAGTGAAACCAAGACCCTTAGCAAAAATAGCATCTTCTCTTAATCCTTCTTCGTCCTCCACATCAGTAAAAGGAGTATCATAAACATCGATGTTAGCTGCTCGTGCAGCTGTTACTATTCTTCCCCTTGAGTAAAAAATTTCATCACCTTTTTTTGTTCTTTTGCATCTTAAATCTGCAGTTAAATCCTCTGCACCTAGGAATATTGCCTTTACTCTTTCTGAGGATGAGGCTATTTCAAATGCATTTTCTACACCAAGTGCTGTTTCGATAAGCGGAATTATATATATAGGGTTTTTTATATTATGTTTTTTTTCAACTGTTTTTATGTAATTTGCAACTATTTGAACATCCTTGGCACTATTAACCTTTGGAGGCATAATCATGTGAGGTTTTAAAGGAATTATTTCTTCTAGATCCTTTTGCCAAAATTCTGTGTCAATAGAATTAATTCTAATTATAATTTCGCAATTACTATAATCAAGATATCTAAGTGCATTTCTTACTAATATTCGTGCTGAATCCTTTTCTGCTGGTGATACAGCATCCTCTAGGTCTAAAATTACACTGTCTGCTCCCAGTGCATCTGCATTTAATAACATGCCAGAGCTATTGCCGGGCATAAAAAGCATACTACGTCTCATTATATCACCCCTTCTGCTCTTTTTAAAGCTGTTTCAACTCTTGCACGTATTGCACATTCAACAGCTCCTCTATCCTTAAGCTGTATTTTTATGTTTAATACATTGAATTCACTTAATACTTCTCTGACTGTTTTTTCAATTTCTTCACCAAATTGATTCATGACAATTGATTCTAATTGAAGTTCAATACCGCTTTCATTAGGTTCTACCAATACATAAATATCGCTGGATTCTAATGTGCCGGCCACTGCCTTGTTCTTTATTTCCATAATAACATCGTCCTTTTCTATGATTTAAAGATAGGGACAGCAAGAACTGTCCCTTAAATTTATTGTTGTTCTTTTAACATCTTTGCACGAAACAATGGTTTTATTCCACCTGCTTCTAGAATTTTCATAGCATATTCGCCTATTTTGTCACCATTAATAACTTTACTGGTGTTTATTATTTTTATTGTACCTTCCTCAATATCAACTTCAATTTCATCGCCATCCTTTAGTTCCTTGCTAATATCCTTGCAAACAATTAAAGGAAGACCTAAGTTAATTGAGTTGCGGAAAAATATGCGAGCGAATGAATCTGCAAGTACACAGCTTGCTCCCATATTTAACAATGATATAGGTGCATGCTCTCTGCTTGAACCACAGCCAAAATTAGTTCCTGCAACTAC
>JAQSYS010000350.1 GCA_029256005.1 Sedimentibacter sp. | reverse complement strand
TATATCATAAAAGTTTCTGTATTCCCACAGCTCATCACCGTCGCCAAGCTCTATATATGTATAATCTTTATTAAAATAATACGATAGAGCCGCAAAATATATACTTTGATTTTGAGCAAAGGAATCTGACCAGCTGCCATCACCTCTGTGACAGTCACTCATTATTATAAACTTGGAATCATCGTCAAACATTATTTCGGCAGCTGCCATATAAGCCTTTGATATACGTTTCATATAATTCATCTAATACACATCCCTTTCGATATGTACTTAGAATATTCAGTTATTTTTCATTGGTTCTAAAATTTGCATCGAACATATCCTTGTTTCGCCCCATCATATGGAATATTTCTTCAAACAATTCAGGTGCAGTTTCTCTCAGAAAAATTATTTTGTCTATAGAATTGTCTTGCATCTTAGTCATTTCGTTATATTTGATTATCAATTCTTTGTTGTTAGATTGCATAATATTATCTGAAAATGAATTCCTAGAATAAGGCTGCTCAGTTTTAGGTTTATCAAAAACCAATTTTACTGTATCGTTAATTATTACAATATCTTCATCTTCATATCCCGCATTTTTTAATCCATTAACAAATTCAGTCATCATTATACTGTCCTTTAGCTTGATTGTAATAAAAACAACAAGCTCGCTCGGCTCAGAAAATTCACCCAGCTTAAACCCAGTCAGCCACCAGTGAACATCACTTCTTTTGAACAGTTTTTTCCCGTTTTTAATCAATTCAAATGACATGCTTAACAAATCATTGTCTCCAACACATTCATAAAAAGTTCCATTGAAGTATTCTGTATTAATATCAGGACTGTCAGTTGCATATATTCCAATTTCACAGCCGGTTGTCATGCCGTACTGACCTTTCCAAAATTCTATTAACCATCTTTTATTGTCATATTCAAAATATATGGGTTCGCAATCAATTATCATAGACATGGGCGCTGCTGCTTCATCATAAAGCCTGCAGTAACCCATATCTCTTTGCCATGCATTTAATCCTGAATAAAAAATATCCTGTCTTCCGTCGTATGCATAACCCAAGCTGTCAATAAGTTCTTCCAATGACTTATCTTTAATGTCCGGCCTTTTTAATATTGATTCAAGCAATCTGCCAAATACATTTCTTAATCTAGGGAAAACCTTAGGAAGAAATATTAAAATCATAAAGACAGCTGCTGCTATAATCATAATCACTGAATACTGTTCAAAAATAGATATATCGTTCATACCGCTCACTCCTCATTTTTTTATTTATAATATTCAATTAGGGGTGACAATGTACTTAAACATGACGCACTTAATACAAATTGGCTTGTTCTTTAATAAATGAGACATACAGTTCACACTTTTAGGACATGAGAATATGATAATAATGAGCATGGCCTCAAAATTTAAATAGGAAAAGGTGTTATTATGTATAACAATGTAGCTGGAACTGGCGGAAGAAAAATCAACCATTGTAACGGAGATGTAGCCGGAGACTTTGGAAGAAGATGCAACAGAAAAGATGACGTAGCAGGCGATTTCGGCAGAAGAAGATGTGATTTTGTTTTTGAATGCTTAGAAGAATTATTGGAAGAAGTATTAGGTGACAGAGGCCGCAGAAGATGCGACTGCGAATTTGTATTTGAATGCCTTGAAGAATTATTAGAAGATGTACTTGGTGAAGACGATAGACGTAAATGCAGATGCCATCACAACAATGATTAATTAAAATTATAGCGGCGGAAATTTCCGCCGCTTTTTTAATTTTGTAATATATTAAAATTTGTTATACTATGACATACTTTGATTGTTTGGCATAAATGTAGCGCAGTCTGTTTCATGAGAATCAGTAGCATTGCGGTGCTGAACTTCTATTTTCTGAGCATTGCAATGATCTCCCTGTGCATAATAATGACATGTGTTAACAACACATTTGATACCAGGATTATGATGATCCATTTTTTGAACTTTGCCTTCCATGTTATTCTCCTTTTTAAATTAAAATTTTCAAAAGTTCAATTAAACTTTCTCAATTTATTATTACCTTATTTAAGTTTTATATAATTAAAAATTCTGGCGATAGTCCCAGAATTTCCTTTTAAAATGTATTATACAAAAATGAGATAAAAGCTCTTTAAATTAAATGGCAGTGCCAGGATTTAATATATTGTTTGGGTCGAAAACCTTTTTAATTTGTTTCATTAAATTTATTTCAGCATCGGAATATTGGAACTTTAATTTTTGATTTCTTACCTTTCCTATTCCATGTTCACCTGTCAATGAGCCTTCACATTCTATAACCATTTTAAAAATTTCGTCTGTAAGTTCTTCATAATTGTCAGGTTTTACTGCCCCCTTGTTTAGTATACTGTTGTGAAGGTTGCCGTCGCCTATATAGGTTTTTAATAGGTATTGCTGCATCTATTGCATCCACCATGTCATCATGCATGCTTGGATACACATGACTTCTGATTTCCAACAATGTTCTCTGTTCCTTTTTACTTTCTGCAACAAAGCTGTCTAGAGCATTGTTTTCTTCACAGATTCCTACAATAGTTTCATACATTTCATACAAGTCGTCTTCTTTTTTTTCAGATACTATAAAATATAAGTCCACATTACCAACACTTGACGGCCAAGTTAAGCCGATATCCTTTGCTGCTCTTAATATGGCTGTTTTCTCCATATACTCGATAGCCAGTGGCTTTATGCCTTTCTTGAAAACTTCTGTAACAGCTTTTACGGCATCAGCTTCATCATGAAATGAAACCAGTAAACTTCCTGTATGTTTATCCTTCGGCCTAATTGATAAGGTTGCTTTTGAAACAATACCCAGT
>JAQSYS010000349.1 GCA_029256005.1 Sedimentibacter sp. | reverse complement strand
ATTGAGTATAGACAATATCTATTGGGTAAGTCAGCATAAAATAAGGCCAACCAACTGAAAAATGGTTGACCTTGTTTAAGATAAAATTTTTAATTATTTTCACTGTCTACTTGACAGGGGCATGTTCATTTTAGTGCAACAGCCCATTTTTGTTTTTTTGTTATCCTTGTATTTTTGTATTGTATGATGTTAGTACAAGTATTAATAAATTGATATTAATATTAATTATTAAATTTAATGAGTCTCATTGCGTTTAAGATAACTACAAGAATACTTGCTTCGTGGATGAACATTCCCGATGCTAAGTGAACACCACCTGTTAGGACACCAGCCAATAATACAAACACAACCGCAACTGCTATAAAAATATTTTGCTTCATATTTTTTATTGTAGCTTTTGATAATGAAAAGGCATGAGAAAATTGTTCTAATTTATCTGCCATTAAAACAATATCTGCAGTTTCCATTGATATATCAGTTCCACCTTCACCCATTGCAAGACCTATATCAGCTGTAGCAATTGCAGGTGCATCATTTATTCCGTCTCCAGCCATTGCAACCATTTTTCCTTCGCTTTTTAATTTTTTAACATATTCAACCTTGTTTTGGGGAAGAAGTTCTGCATAAAATTCATCGAGCTCTAGTTCTTTAGCTACAAGTTCTGCAGTATGTTTATTGTCGCCTGTAAGCATTATAATTTTTTTAATCCCATTTCTTCTCATTTTAGCTAGAGCTGTCTTTGCATCTTCACGTATTTGGTCAGCTATGGAGAATATTCCTGTTATGTGACCATCTATTGCTGCAAATATAGCAGTATTACCTTTCTTTTCACGTTCCACTGCATATTCTGAAATGTCAGCTGATATAGTAATATTTTCAAGCTCCATTAATTTCCTGTTTCCTACAACTAATGTTTTTCCTTCTATTGTAGCAATTATTCCGTTACCTTTAATAACTTGGCTGTTTTCTGGTTCACTATTTATAGTTAATTTTCTTAATTTTGCTTCCTTAACAATTGTTTGACCTAAGTGGTGTTCAGAAATTGTTTCTGCTTCAGCAACAAGCTTAAGCAATATATTCTCTTCTATATTATTAAATACCTTTATATCAGTAACTTCTGGCTTACCCTTTGTTAATGTACCTGTTTTATCAAATACTAATGTGTCAACTTTAGAAAATCTGTCCATAACGTCGCCACCTTTAATCAAGACGCCATGCTTTGCACCATTACCGATACCAGCTACATTAGACACTGGAGCTCCAATTACTAATGCACCTGGGCAAGGGAGTATAAATGTTAGCAAATTTGTCTAAAAATCTTTGAGCCTTTGATTTTGCTTCTTGAGCTTCTTCAACCAACTCAATAATTTTAGCAAATGTTGTGTCATCGCCAACCTTTTCTGCAATCATTTCAATATAACCACTGTCAACTATTGTTCCGCTGAACACCCTATCATTTTCTTTTTTAGATGCTGGAACAGATTCGCCTGTTATAGCAGCCTCATTTATAGTGGCTTTTCCTGAAACGATGATTCCATCAACGGCTATTTTACCACCAGAGCGTATCACGATTCTGTCGCCAACTTCTACCTCATCAACAGGAACATTAACTTCCTTATTATCTCTAATAACTGTTGCCTCCTGAGGAGCCATTTCAATTAAGCTTTTCAATGAGGAACGAGTTTTTTCTAACGTGCGTGCTTCTAAGTATGCACCAAAGAGGAATAAAAATGTTACTACAGATGATTCCGTATATTCCTTCAGATATAATGCACCGATTACAGCTATGGTTACCAAAAGCTCAATGCTGAACGCCTTCATCCTAAGAGCTTGCCATGCCTTAATAGCAATTGGAATACTCGCTAAAACTGAAGCAATTATTAATAATATGTTTCTTATTTCTTCCATACCTGCAAATTTCATTATGTACCCAAAAACAATCAATATTCCTGAAACAGCGGTAATATGATTCTTATGACTGTTTATTTTCTTTATCATATCAATTTCTCCTTATTTATATTATGTCATGATTATAAATTAATAAAAGTATTAAATCATTGATTGAAATCAAATTTAGAAAAAAAATTAATAATACTTCTGTTGATGCATGTCAATGAAATAGGAGTTTATTCAATTATAATGGGGGTGTTATTAAAATAATATAAGAAGAAAAAGATTCTAAAAAGTAATGTCACTGAAATGTTTTGAAGTAAATGACGTTGAAGCCGGAAGAGAGTATATTGAAGCATATGTAAGTTTTTTAAATTTGCAGAAGGTGAAGACCACGACATACTCATGGTCACCACCATCATCAATAGTGATATGCTTGGGAAAACAATCCTTTCTATGACTGTTTTCCTTTTTTCATATCATTGTAGCCAATCAAGACTGTCCAAACATAAGCGCAAGTCTTAGGTATCATCAATACTCCCACCGCAGGAAAGACATCCGTAAACAATACCACCGGAATATAGAAAACAAAACTTAATACAATTGTCAGCCACATAAACCGGAACGCCTTATCACCTGACTTTTTTGCGCTTTGATAAAATAGAACAATAACCATAATTCCCAAAGCTGCAAAGGGAATATTGCGATAGATTCCCCAGGACAGAGGTGCATCAGCACTAGTCCATGCATTTTGTGGCATCAAACATAGTATAATTCTTATAATTGAAAGTGCATACATAAATATGGTCAAATAGTGTTTATCATTCACCTTGTAACGCAATCTCCACACATAATATAACAAAATATAAAAAATAGTCATAGTAAGGGATGTTATGAACTTTCCAATCCCAAGAGCAACAGTAAAACTTTCAAGCCCGGTGGTATTAAGTGCCAATGCTCTAGGCACAAGATGAAAGGAATCACCTAATCCTAGGATAACAGCCATAATACCAAACAAGAGGTGTTGCTTATTGTTGCTGTTTTTAATCATTAATAATCCTATAGTAATAACACTAGTCAGATAAAGTACATCGAATATAGTTTCCATTATTGCTTGCATAAATAAACTCCTTTTGATATTGAACTTTGTTCAGTTTGAAATTCATTAAAACCCACTCTTATGTGGGCAATAAATTTATTTATAAATTGTTCTTTTAATAACTTCAATTAACTTTGAACATGATTTTTCCTGATTTGTAAGCAACATGAGCAAATTTGAAAAAACAAAATTTACAAAATCTGATTTTGTAAAATCTTTAGTAAAAGTCATTATTGCTACATTACTATCATTATCTAAAGCATCCAGCATTTTAGATTTTACCTGTTCAAAGTATCGTTCCATCACTTTGCGACCTTTGCCTTTATCAACTGTTGCAAAGCTCATAGAATGCTCAGCAAAAAAATGTGGGAACTCTGCCGATCCTGATTGAAAATTTTCAAAGATTAATGCAACATAAGCAGGAAAAGATTCTGTTTGTTCGCATACTAGATCTGTTTGAAAAATGCTTTGCCATATTTCCCTTATAGTATCAGAAATCAAATCAGCTTTTGAAGGAAAATAATTATAGACTGAACCAACTGAAACATTACACTTTTCCGCCACACTTCTTATATTTAATGACTTTAAGCCATTTTCTGCCACAAGCTTTTTGCACACAGCAAGAATTGCTTCCTTTGATGTAATAATTGTATTTATAACTTACACCTCCCAAACTGAACAAGGTTCATTATAAAGCATAAGCTTATCAATGTCAAGATTAAAATAAAATGAGTAAATAATTAAACAATGCTTAAATATTACAATTATACTAATGTAGTAATTGACTGCGAAATATAATAGTGATAGAATAAATTTGATACCGACCGGTGGGTCGAAAAAATTCAGGAGGAATATTTTGAAAAAAGTTTTA
>JAQSYS010000028.1 GCA_029256005.1 Sedimentibacter sp. | reverse complement strand
TATTCAACGTTGTTCCTTTGTCAATACTTGACTGGGAAATTGTAATGATGTTTGCTTTCATTCCTTTGATAGCAGGAGAAGTTTACAAGAAATTGTTTAGGAACAAATAAAATAAAATGAGTATATGAAAATACAAATATAGATTTAAAAGGTGTGCTCCTTTATCAGATACATTTTGTGTCTACAAAACAATGAATTATGAGCACATGAATTATGGAATCTACGATGACAATTATTAAGTTGCTTTTGTCTAGAAAATTAAGTGAAATTGATAATTATAAATCTATGAAACTGGTCATGTGTAATTATTGACCAGTTTTATATTTTATGGATTACTAATGATATTATTAATTGTATAGTGCTAAATGAGTAGTTTACCGTAATAATCACAGAATATTACTTGCGTATTATTAAATAGTACAAAAATCGTTTTGATAAGGTTAGCATAAGTTGAAATTCTTTCACAAAGAAATAATTGTTGAGAAATTTAGAACGCCTCCATGGCATATTTACAAAAATATATTTTTTCTGTCAGATATTTGGTAAAGCAGATTAGACGTTTTTTGATTGAATACTACAATACAATTTTTAATATAATCGGAACATTACTTAATAAAGCTAGTTTGTGTACAACCACGCTATGTGTTAATTATTTTTTTAAAACTACACCACTAAGTGAGAGGGGTGGTCAATTGTTATTGAGGATATGTGAATGAAAAGATGTTAATCTTGATTTCTAGTATTATTTTAATATATAATGATTTTTAGCATTAGTAAGTTTTAATTAGCATAGTGAATTGAATAATGATAGAGAATTCAAAATTTAGTTTTAGTACACTATACAGTAGAAGTTAAGTAGCTGATGTATTGGAAGGTGCAAAAACAAAACCTAATGGAAATATTTTAATTTCTAACAAATAGAAATTCACTGCTTTACAGCATTCTTTCAACACAGTTATCGAGTATTGGAAATTTCATTTTGGATTATAAATGTGGATTTGACGGCTATTTTTCATACATTACAAGGATTGTTGTGGTAAGAAAAGCTATACATGATCAAAAATAGGTTTACACATAGTAAAGAAATGGGGGGAGGATTTAAAAAAGACTATTTAAGGCAGGATTTCCGCAATCGGTGTACATACTGAATTGATTGAAGAAATAAAGTTTACTTAGTATTTCCATTCTACTACAATTAAATAGGCAATAGGTTTTATTGTTCTTGAAGTTCTATTTAAAGGACCAGTATAATGAAGTTTTAAAGAAAAACAATGTAGTAACTATTGAATTGAACTGAGTATTTATATTGCCAATTGAGGCATTGTAAAAATAAAAGAGCAAATATAAAATTGTAAAAATTGTAATGAAGGTTTAATAAGGTCATTCAGAGAACTAAGGTAAATAATAATCAGTCTAAACAATATACTTAGCTCCCGAAATCAAACAATGAAAATATATTTTCGTGTCTGGAATGATTGGAGTAATTTGATAATTAATGTTATGATTCTGAAGAAAAACATCATAAATTATGAGAAAAGGATTAGAAATTGAGATATGATGCTATTAAAAGAATGACAATAATTCTGCTGAATACGTTCTCATTACTTTAATAGATACTATTGATTTCTGATTATTATTTAGGTTAATATTTTTAAATGTAAATGAAAATACAATGTGAGGTAAGATATGTTAAATGAACCTTTGGTTATACAGACTATTCAGCAAGTAGCTAAATCAATTTCAGCTGTATTGAATGTTGAAATAATGATAATGGACAACAAGTTAAATAAGTTGGGTGGTACCGTTAATATCGAGAAAAGCTATTACATCAGCAATGTATATAAGTATGTGATGGATACCGGTAATCAAATAATAATCGATGAACCAGGATTTCATGAGTTATGTATAAAGTGTAAAAATTATAAATGTTGTCCTGAAAAAGCTGAATTTGATTTTCCGATAAAAATAGATGATGAAGTTGTAGGAATATTAAGTTTAGTTGGTTATACAGATGAGCATAAGAAAATCATGCTATCAAGAAAACATGATTACATTACTTTTTTAGAAATTATGTGTCAAATGATTTCAACTAAGGCATTAGAAGTATCTATTTCAAAAAAGTTAAATGTCTCTGCAATGCAAATAACACATATATTTAATTCAATAAACGAAGGTATTATAGCAACTGATGAAAACGGCATCATAACTCACTTCAGTAAAGCAGCAGAAAAGTTGTTAAGAATATCGCGAGAAAATATATCTGGTAAAATAATAAGCAGTATATTCCCTGAAATATTATTAAAAAATAAAATATATTTACCTGATTATGAAAAAAGGGAAATGAAAGCATTCCTTGGAAATGGGAAACAAATTACATGTTATGTTTCAACTAATGTTATAAAAGATCAAGAACAAGAAATCGCTGGTATGATAATTACCATATTTGATTCTAATGACATTAAAAAAATTGTAAGAAACATGATGGGATATGACAATAAAAGCCTATATTTTTCGGATATTATAGGACATAGCAGTATAATTAATAATGCAAAACAAAAAGCTGAAATTGCAGCTAAAGGACATTCAACCATAATAATAAGAGGTGAAAGCGGAACCGGCAAGGAGTTGTTTGCAAGAGCCATACATAATTCCAGCCCAATGTGTGAGGGACCTTTCATTGCTATAAATTGTGCTGCTATTCCTGAGACATTATTGGAAAGTGAACTTTTTGGATATGAAGGCGGTGCTTTCACAGGCGCAAAGAAGGAAGGGAAACCGGGAAAGTTTGAATTAGCGGATGGTGGCACACTGTTTTTAGATGAAATTGGAGATATGCCTCTTTACTTACAAGCAAAACTATTAAGAGTATTGCAAGAAAAAGTTATTCAAAGAGTTGGAGGATTAAGCGAAATATCTGTAAATGTAAGAATTATATCTGCAACTAATAAGGATTTAGAACATTTAGTATTGGAGAATAGATTTAGAGAAGATTTATATTATCGTTTAAATGTCATCCCCATATTTATTCCTCCGTTAAATGATCGCAAGGATGATATGCCCTTATTGATTGAATATCTCCTAAATAAATATAGCATAATGTTTAATAAAAATATTCAATCTGTTAATACGAAAGTTATGGATGTTTTTATGTCATATTCTTGGCCTGGAAATGTTCGTGAGCTAGAAAATATTATCGAATATGCCATGAATATGGAGAAAAGCGATGTTATAACCGAGAGCAGTATTCCCAAAAATCTTATCCCTTTATCATCTAACGATGAAAAGGAATCACTTGATAATATCGTAAAGAATTTTGAAAGAAGTATAATAGTTGATAAATTAAAAAGGTACGGTAAAAGTAAAGAAGATAAAGAAAAATTAGCAAAGGATTTAAATATTGGCATAGCAACTTTGTATAGAAAGTTGAAAGTCCTAGAAATTGATGAATAAAGTATCATTATTGATAACGTAGTATCAGTTTTGATAACGATTTATAAGTCGCTAAAAATAGTTGTTTTAGTAAATAATGCAATTAACTAGTATCATAATTGATAATCAATAGCTTTAAAAATTTTATATATTTGTATTTTATGTGCAATTTTCAACGCTTATTTATTTGGCATGAGAATTGCATATTTAAATTTAGAAGGAGGTTTACAATGAATTTATATAATGAATCTGAACTTAAAAGACCAATAACATCAAGAATCGCTAAATTAAAACAGGAAGTTATTTATTCAAAACCAATACTGTGCAGTGAAAGGGCATTATTGGTAACTCAATCATACCAAGAGACAGAATCATTGCCTAATCCTACCAGAAGAGCTTTAGCTTTAAAAAAGATACTTGATAACATGACTCAAGTTATCTGGGATGAAGAATTGATAGTTGGAAGCCATGGAAGTAATGGCAGAAGGTCTGCACCTGTATTTCCTGAATATGCAATAGCTTGGCTTGAGGATGAATTAGATGAAACTTTGGAAAAGAGAGAACAAGACACTTTTATAGTACCTGAAAAAGTAAAAAACGATTTAAAAGACATATTCCCTTATTGGAGAGGTAAAACGGTATATGACAGATATCGAGCTTTACTGCCTGACGATGTTAAAAAATCAAGAGATGCTTATATGTTTAGCAGGGATTTATTTGAGAGAAATGGATATGGTCATACTGTTTATAACATGCCTGAATTAATGAGTTTAGGTCTTGCAGGAATTAAGGAAGAAATTAATGAACACCTTAAAAATCTTGATTTAACTACAAGTGAAGGTATTGAGAAAAAGGTATTTTATGAAGGAGTAATTATATGTTGTGACGCAGTTATAGCATATGCAAAACGTTACTCAAAAACAGCTGAAAAGTTAGCAGAAAATGAAAAGGATCCAATAAGAAAAAAGGAACTTGAAAAAATAGCTGATGTTTGTAATCATGTGCCTGAGTATCCTGCTAGAGATACATGGGATGCAATACAGACTGCAGCATTTATGCAGTTGATAATACAAACTGAGACAAATGGAGATTCTGTTTCACCCGGTCGTATGGACCAATATCTATATCCTTTATATAAAAAAGATATTGATGAAGGGAAATATACAAATAAGGAAATTCAAGAATTATTAGATTGCTTTTGGATTAAGCTTAATGAAATTATAAAAGTTCAGGATAGCGAATCAATTCATATTCACCCAGGTTTTCCCATGACACCGAATTTAACAATTGGCGGACAAAAACCTAATGGAGAGGATGCAGTCAATGAATTAAGTTACCTAATGCTTAATGCACAAGAGCATATTCAATTAACTAATCCGCAATTTACAGTAAGATACCATAAAAATACACCAAACGAATTTAAGCTGAGAGTTGCCGAAGTTATAAAACTTGGAACCGGTATGCCTGCAATGTTCGGTGATGAAATGTGCATTAAGGCTATTAGTAAGGCTTTTCCTGATATGCCGATTGAAAGAGTGCGAGATTACGGAATTGTAGGATGTGTGGAGTTAGCTCCAAGGGGATTTCAAGCAAGAGTAAACGCGGGTTTTTTAAATGTTGCGCGTGTAGTGGATTTAGCTTTAAATGATGGTATTGATAGATTAACTGGGGTTCAGTTAGGACTAAAAACAGGGAAACCAGAAGATTTAAAAAGTTTTAATGATGTATTGAAGGCAGTTGAAATACAAATGGACTTCTTTGTAAAACATCAGGTAATAAATGGTGCAGTAGTTGATATGATTCAAAGGCAATATACGCCTCATTTGTTTTTATCAGCTCTCATTGAAGGCTGTATTGAAAACGGAAGAGATATGACATGGGGTGGATCCCTATGGGGCGCTACACCAATTTTACATGTAGGTTTAGCTACAGCTTCTAATTCACTTGCTGCAGTAAAAAAGGTTGTATTTGATGAGAATAAAATAACAATGTCCGAGTTGAAGAATGTATTAGACAGGAATTTCTCAGGAGATTCTGATGAAGCTACTCATAAGTATTTAACAAATGCACCTAAGTATGGAAATGATGATGAATATGCAGACGAAGTAATGAATAATACCACATCATTATTTTTCAAGATAATTGAAAAGTATAAGGATATTGATGGACGAAATTATACTTCTATGATTTTAACACTTGGCGGAACAGTACCTCATGGATGGAAAACTGGCGCAACTGCTGATGGCAGAAAATCCACTACCCCAGTATCTGACTCAATGTCTCCATCAAATGGCAGTGATAAAGAAGGTCCAACAGCAGTATTGTTGTCTGCGAGTAAGATTGACCAAAGCCATATACTTGAAGGTAATGTATTAAATTTGAAATTTACAAAGAGCGCTATGGGCGAAAGTGATTCATTGCAAAAATTTGTAGATATGGTTGATACATATTTAATAGATTTAGAAGGTCAAGAGGTTCAAGTAAATGTTGTTGATGGGGAAACCTTGAAAAAGGCACAAAAGAATCCGGAAAATTATCAAGATTTAATTATAAGAGTTGCTGGTTATAGTGCTAGATTTGTTGAATTAGCAAAAGAGTTACAGGATGATATCATATGGAGAACAGAACATAATGCATTTTAATTGTAATGATATTGAGAAAACTGATGAAGTAAAAATCAAATCAAAAATAGAAGGTCTAATTTACAATATTCAACGTTACAGCCTACATGACGGACCAGGTATTCGCACAATTGTTTTTTTAAAGGGATGTCCGTTAAAATGCCCCTGGTGTGCTAATCCGGAGTCCCAAAGCTCTCATATAGAGAAAATGGGAGAGGAACAAGTAGGTAAAATAATTACTGTTGGAGATGTTATGGACATTGTAAAAAGAGATAAAGCCTTTTACAGGAGATCAGGAGGAGGACTTACAATATCCGGCGGGGAACCTTTAATGCAGCCTGTATTTACTAAGGCGTTAATTGATGAAGCTAGGAGTGAAGGCATTAATATTGCTGTAGAAACCTCCGGATTTCAAAAATGGGAAGTCATCAGCGAATTATTAAAGGATGTTGATTATGTTTTGTTTGATATAAAAACAATGGACTCAGATTTGCATGAGGAATTAATGGGAGTGGATAATGAAGTGATATTACAAAATATCAAGAATTTATCGTGCTTAAATAAGCAAATCACAGTTCGTATCCCTGTAATTCCAGGGTATAATGATAGCTTTCAGAATTTATTTGAAACTGCAAAGTTCTGTCATGACATTGAGATAAGGGAATTGCATTTGCTACCTTATCATCAATTAGGAGTTCATAAGTATAAAAAATTAAACAGGGAATATATGTTAAATCATATTAAACCAGATAATAAAGATAAATTAATAAGTGATGCTAAGAAGATTCAAGATGAATGCGGAGTAATTGTTAAAGTTCATTAATTATTCCTAATACAGATATGTTTATTATTGGCTATAAGTATTGCTTAAATGTTTTAGGAGGCATAATTTGAATAGTAATGTAGCTACAAAAAGCATAACATCAGTAACTGACAAAACATATAAAATTCTTGAGAAAGAAAACAAATATATGTCTTATACCACAAGGGTGCCATATTACCCTTTAGTTGTTGATAAAGCAAAAGGATCAATTGTTACTGACATTGAAGGAAATGAATTCATAGATTTTCTTTCGAGTGCTGCAGTAATTAATACTGGTCATAATCATCCTAAAGTTATAAAAGCCATAAATGATCAGGTTAAAAAATTTGTTCACTATACACCTGCTTACATGTACCATGAACCACATACTAATTTAGCTGAAAAGCTAATAGAGATAACACCGGGTAATTTTAAAAAAAGAGTTGCCTTCGGTCTATCTGGTTCATCTTCTGTTGATGGGGCTATAAAAGCAGCAAGATGTTATACGGGCAGAACCAAAATTATTTCATTTTTAAGATCATATCATGGGACAACATACGGTGCTTTGAGTGTATCAGGATATGGAGTTGAGATGAGAAGAAAAATGAATCCACTTGTGCCTGATGTGGAATTTATACCTTATCCTGACTGCTACAGATGCATTAATAATCAGAAATTTCCGGGCTGCGATTTAACTTGTTTTAGGTATTTTGAAAATCTATTAGAGACAGTACTTCCTAAAGAGGAAATTGCTGCTGTCATTTTTGAACCAATTCAGGGTGATGCAGGAATAATAACTCCGCCACAGAAATATTATGAAAAATTAGTGAGTTTATGCAGAAAAAATAATATTCTATTAATAGCAGATGAAGTTCAGACTGGTTTTGGCAGAACCGGAAAAATGTTTGCTTGTGAACATTTTGGATTAGAACCGGATATAATTGTTATGGGTAAAGCAATAGCTTCGGGTATGCCTCTAAGTGCGATAGTTGCTAGAAGTGAAATATTTGAAAGCTGGAATGCGCCGGTTCATTTCTTTAATACAGCTGGTAATGTTATTTCATGCAGTGCGGCTATAGCAACCATCGATGTAATTAAGGAGGATGAATTAATAAGCAATGCAAATGTACAGGGAAATTATATTATTGATAGGTTTAAACCTTTAATGGATAAGTTTGATTGTATTGGTGATGTTCGTGGAAAAGGGCTATTGATTGGAGTTGATATTGTCAAGGATAGAGATACAAAGGAAAGAGATATAAATAAAACAGCTAAAATTTGCTGGAGATGTTGGGAAAAAGGATTAATCCTTGCGTTTTTCAGTGGGTCTGTATTAAGAATAGCTCCACCATTAACCTTAAGTTCTCAAGAGGCGGAAAGGGCTATGGATATTATTGAAGAAGCAATTTCTGATGTAGAAGAGGGGTTGATACCTGATGAGGTTTTAGAGCAAATCAAAGGTTGGTAAAGGATTAGTGTAAAATCGTTAGTGCTGTAAGAAAATTTCATTTATTCATTTAGAAAAACAAAATAAAAATTATATTTATTACTACTTGGAGGAAATTATAAATGGTACAACAAATAATGGATAGTATTAATGGTTATTTATGGAGTAATGTATTAATAGCATTTGCTCTATTATCAGGATTGTATTATACAATTCGAACAAAAGGTGCACAATTTAGATATATTAAACTTATGACTAAATATATGTTTGAAAAAAATGATTCTAATGTTGGTAGGTCAGCTTTTCAATCCTTTGCATTAACAATGTCAACAAGAGTTGGAACAGGAAATATAGCGGGGGTAGCTTCAGCAATATCTATTGGAGGACCTGGAGCAGTATTTTGGATGTGGGTTTCAGCAATTTTCGGGGCAGGTACTACAATAATTGAGTGTACATTATCACAAGTATATAAAAGTAAAGATGGTGACGAATATAGGGGAGGGCCTCAATATTTTATTGATAGAGGGCTTGGAATAAAGTGGTATGCGATGCTTTTTGCAATTTGTTCAGTATTTGCACTTGGTTTTTGCACACCAGGAATGCAAGCTAATGCAATTGCTGATGCTATGAATGTTGCATTTGGAATTAATAAAATGATGATGGGTGTTATAATTGCTGTCTTATCTTCTTTAATTATTTTCGGTGGAATAAAAAGAATTAGTAAGTTTGCAGAGTTAATTGCTCCTATTATGGCAATTGTATATATATGTGTAGCAGTTATAATGATTGTACTTAACTTTAAGCAAATACCTGAAGTGCTTTCTTTAATATTCTCTAGTGCATTTGGTGCACAGGCGATTTTTGGAGGGATTGTAGGAAATGCTATAATGATGGGTGTTAAAAGGGGTATCTATTCTAATGAAGCTGGTATGGGAACAGCATCACAGGGAGCAGCTACAGCTGAAGTAAGTCATCCTGCAAAATCAGGTTTGGTTCAAGCTATGTCAGTTTATATTGACACAATATTTGTATGCACTGCAACAGCAATGATGATCTTATTTACAGGTATGTATAATGTCGATGGAATAATTGAAAATCTACCAGGAATTCAGGCAGGACCCGGTTATGTACAAGGTGCAATAGATACCTTCATTCCAGGATTTGGATCATCTTTTGTAGCAGTAGCTATGTTATTCTTCGCTTTTACTACTATACTAGGGAATTACTATGCAGCTGAAACAGGTGCAGCTTATATTTGTAAAAAATCTAAAAATATAAATCAAAAATATTTATTAGGTGTATTAAGAATTGCAACTATATCAGCAATATTAATTTTCTGTTCAAAACCATCATTATTAGCGTGGGCTTTAGCTGATTTAGGAATGGGTGTTATGTCATGGTTAAACTTAACCGCTTTAATTCTATTAAGCAATGTAGCATTAAAAGTGTTTAAAGACTTCGAAGAACAATATAAGCTTAATGGTAAGACAAGCTTTGATCCTGAAAAACTTGGTATTAAAAATACTGAAGTTTGGAAGAAGAGTTCTACTATTAGCGATAAATAATATGTAACATTACTATTTATTTAATTAATTTATATGAAGTAATATTAATTTTTACAAATGAAGTAAAAACGTTAAGGATCTCATTTTACGAATTTGTAGAGATCCTTAACTATTATAAAATATAAGGATGTGTAATTATGATTAAAAAAGGTGAATGGGTTTTAATACACAGAAATGTTTTAGAACCATCTGAGAGAGCACCGCAGGTCCCTGATGACACTAAAAAAGTTCCATTGGAAATGTGGATTAAAGGATATTTACAGCAAGATGCAAATGTTGGTGATGAAGTAACAGTAATAACAAGAACTAAACGTATAGAAAAAGGTACATTATTGGAAGTAAATCCATATTACAAACATGACTTTGGCAAATTTGTTCCTGAACTTATTCAAATCAGTGACCAAGTTAAGGAAATACTATTTGGAGGTGCTGATAATGAGTAGAGATATGAGCTATGCTGGAGTTTTGTCCAGAAGGCCAGAAATAATGAAACAAGCAGCAGGACTTGATTTCTCCTTATTTGAAAGTGGTTCAATCGCTTTTGATTATGAAAGAATGATGAATGAAGCAGGGTTTTCAATAGAAGGAATTCAAAAAATTCAATCTGAGCATGGAGTAGGAAATACACCAATCATTGAACTTAGGAATTTAACAGCTTTAGCAAGGAAATTAGCACCTGAAGGAAAAGGTGCAAGAATATTTATAAAAGATGAAGCAGCTAACGCATCAGGAAGCTTTAAGGCAAGAAGAGCATCAACAGCAGTATATCAAGCTTATAAACTAGGATACAAAGGTGTTGTTACAGCAACAAGCGGAAACTATGGTGCAGCAGTAGCATCACAGGCAGCTATGTATGGATTGAAATGTATAGTTGTACAGGAATGCTATGACTCAAGAGGAGTTGGACAGCCTGAAATTATAGAAAAAGCCAGAAAGTGTGAAGCATTAGGGGCAGAAGTAATTCAATTATCAGTTGGTCCTGAGTTATTCTATACATTCTTAGCAATATTAGAACAAACAGGATATTTCAATGCATCCTTATATACACCATTTGCAATAGCAGGTGTTGAAACATTAGGATATGAAATAGCAATGCAGTTTAGAGAAAGATATGGAAAGGACCCAGACGTTGTAGTAGCTACAAACGCTGGGGGCGGAAACTTAACAGGTACCGCAAGAGGACTAATGAAGGCTGGAGCACAGTCAAAAATAGTTGCAGCAAGTGTAGATTTGTCAGGACTACACATGGCAGCAGACTCTCAGTTCAACAGAAAATCATTCACAACAGGGCATACGGGATTTGGAATGCCATTTACAACATGGCCGGATAGAACAGATGTTCCTCGTTCAGCTGCAAGACCGCTCCGATATATGGATAGATATTTAACTGTCCATCAAGGTGAGGTATTCTATATTACTGAAGCTTTGGCAAGCCTTGAAGGACTGGAAAAAGGACCAGCAGGAAATACAGCATTAACAGCTGCATTCTCATTAGCACAGGAATTAGATCAAGACCAAATGATAGTGGTTCAGGAAACTGAATACACAGGAGCTGGTAAACACATACAACCACAGCTTTCATTTGCAAGAGAAAATGGGATAGAATTGAAATTTGGTGATCCAAATGATGAAGTTCCAGGAAAGAATATAATACTTCCTTCACATCCAAAATTGATAAAAGCTCAAGATGCAGATTTAGACCATATGAGGAAATCTCTAATTAAAAATGCTCTTTCTAATTATAATCTGATACCAAATGATGCAGACATAAAATTCTTAGCAGAAGAAACAAAGACTAATGTTGATTATGTGAGGAAAGCAATACATAACTTAATAAATAATTAAAATTGAAGCTGATAATTGATTTATTTCGTTTATCAGCTTCTTGCTTTTTTATCGATTATAAAACAGCTCTTAATTATTTTATTCAAACAAAACCTTGCCCAGCAAGTTTGTAAAGTCCTGGATTTTATCGGTGTCAATTCCGCTGTAATTCAGGGAAAAAATTATTTTATCCCCATT
>JAQSYS010000348.1 GCA_029256005.1 Sedimentibacter sp. | reverse complement strand
GCTTAAACTATTTTAAAGGAGGTCATTTTTAATGACAAATGAAGAAATTCTGCAAAAACTGGAGGAAGAAATTCTCCTCCGTGGATTTAGCCCTCATACGCTGGAAGAATATATGATTCGGGCTAAATCTTTCATGCTCTATACAAATCGTCCACTCGAAGAACTCACGGAACTAGATATCCGATCATTTCTGCTTTATATATTAAATGTTAAAAAGCTTTCCGCAGCTAGTGTGAATGGATATAACAGTGCCCTTCAATTTCTCTTTGGTGCCATACTCCATCGGCATCTCAATTTCTATGATATCCCACATCACAAGCATGTATATTCCTATCCCACCGTTCTTACCATGAAAGAAGTCCAGAAGATTTATTAACGCAGCAGATTCTCTTCGAGATAAAACAATGCTTATGACAATCTATGGTGCTGGACTCCGTGTTTCTGAAATTACTAATCTGAAAACAAGTGATATCTATGCTTCCTCTATGCGAATACTAATCCGTCAGGGAAAAGGTAAACGGGATCGGTTTACCCTTTTATCAAAGACAAATCTGGATATTCTTACAAAGTATTGGTATGTTTATAAGCCGAAACACACTGACAATTATCTTTTCCTTAACCCTTCTAAAAACAAAATGACAACCAGAGCTGCAGGAGATATTTTTAGAAAAGCTTTCCGTCAATCGGGAATTCAAAAAACCGCTACTATCCATACATTAAGGCATTGCTTTGCCACACATCTTCTTGAAAATGGAACAGACCTCTGCCAGATAAAAAATTTACTTTAACCAAATCAAACCTGCAGCCTTTAGGATTCTCGTCCCATACATCAATCCATTGCTTTCGATATTGAATCAATTTTTCCTCATATCCATTCGGTGTGCTGAACTGTTCTTTCCCTCTTTCAATAAACTGTTCTTGTTTATCAATCAACTTGATATATGCTTCTAGGCTACCAGCCAGAAAATCTGCAAATACATAAATCGGTAACTTTTTATAATTTATTTTTATTGTTTCAATCATATCAGTTGACATTATAAAATCACATCCACTTTTGTATAGTTTTGGCGGCTTATAATGTAGTTCTTTGGCTATGCTAATGATCTCTTTGGCTGGACGCAAAGGATATTGTTTCCAGAGGTCATTAACCTCCTCATTCCAAATTGTATAAAAGAAATAATCTCTCTCAAGATCGATATGGAAATGATGAACTCGTTTACTATTAGGCGCATTAACACGGTTCCCTCTTCCTTAAGATGAAAAATCTCCAATTTGTGACCAAGGTATATAATTTTCTTTTTCACCCTGGCCACGCTCTTCCTTAATCAACTTTGCGATTTTCTCTTTTGTTAAATTATTTTTTCGTCTTGGCTTAAAAAACTTTGTGAGACAAACAATTTCTCCCTAGGAAAACAATATTGGGGTGGTGGTCACAATGCATAGAATATGAAGAGAATTCAACTAATATGTAATACGTCTTGCACATAGAAAATATAAAGCCCAACAAAATATAGGAATTTCCTATACTTCATTAGGCTTTGGTTTTAGGTGAACATTTTTTAGTTTTCTCTAACAACAAAAACACCTTTTTTTACTTCCTCGAAATGCAGTTCCTTATTATAGTTCATAACATCATTACGTTGTTGAGTGGCAGCTATTCATATCTCCTTTATTATTTCATTTTCGCTCATATTATCACGATCAAATTTTCTTAAATGAAGAACTATATTGTAGCAGAAAATAGAATAAATCAGTTTGTTATAAATATATGATAAAAGCGCCTACAGGCATAGCTTAATTGGAGGCGCTTTTAACTAGACAAATTAGGATAGCTACTCACACCGAATTGGTAATTAAGTATTTAATAAAATGAACCTTTAATACAATATAATTATTTTTAAATTCGCCAAAACCAATATGATTTTCACTTATACAATCTAATAAGATCCTTCACTAGTATTTCACCATTTGTAAATTCAATTATATTATTGTTTAAAAATCCATCCAATGATTGAATTGTTTTATCAATAATAGAAATCTTCCATTTTTTATTGAAATCTATTTTTAAACTAATATAAGCTTCATTTTTTAATGGTTCAAATACTATTGAGCACAAAGTTGGACTCTGAGAAGTTGAATCCTGAGAAGTTCTTTTTAAAACCTCAAAAGCTTCATTTATTCCAAAGCTATGAATATTATTACAGATATATTCATGAGCGCAAATATATCTGTCAGCACCACATCCGTATATTTTATCATAATTTGTTTCCTGGAAATCTCCACTTGGGAAATTAGTCATAATAATAAAATCATTATTAATTTTACTTATTATATTAGTATCTATTCCTTCTTCCAGAATAAATGCATCTCCAGTTTTATCAGCGATAATAGTATGTAGCCCTAAATCTGGGAATAATGGATTTCTAGGATACGAGATTATTCTTTTATTAAGAATTTCAAAAAAATCAGATGTTTTTATTGTTTTCTTTAGCGCCTCATCAAAAATATCAAAAGCAAACCAATCATTTTCGTTACAACTTGATTTAAAACCTGGACTATATTCTACTGCTTGAGTACAGATAAAAAGACCC
>JAQSYS010000347.1 GCA_029256005.1 Sedimentibacter sp. | reverse complement strand
TACAACTCTTTCAGGGCCAATTAATTTTCCAACACTTTCTTCAGGAATACCATTTTGTAATGTACATACAACACTATCAGGACCAAGGTGAGGAAGAAGTTGTGGCAATGCTACAGAATTAAAAGTTTGTTTAGCCATTAAAATAACAATATCATAAATTCCATCCATTTGATCAGGAGTAATTGCAGTTACCGGTATATTATTTAATTCCATTTTTCCTACAACTGTAGCTCCGCTTTTATTTAGTTCATCAACATGCGCCTTGTTGGCATCAATTAAAGTAACCTCTCCGCCATTTTTGGCAATTAGTGCCCCCGTAATTGTTCCCAGGGATCCTACTCCCATTATTGCTGCTCTCATATCGTTCTCCTTTAAAAAAATATTTTTAATATGACAGCATAAAAGCAATTTTTATGCCAATTACAAAAAAGAGATATTTCAATGTTTTTATAATGAGCGCCATCCTTTATAATCCTTTACAAATCTAGAGTTTACTATATTTCTGTAATCTTTTATATATAATTATAGTATAATAGTTTTTTTGATATAGTATTTGACTGTAATAAAATACCTACGAATAATTGTTGGTATTTTCCGACGCTTTTTAAAAAAATCATTTGTTTATGAATTAAAATATGTACCTGAGTTATGCTTAATGATATAAAAGGGCTGAAAATCAGCTTTTTTTAAAAAATAATCAGTAATATTATTTTTGGCATCTTAATTGCTATAATACAGTCACATTAAAAAATTGAATCAATGACTATGATTAAAAGAGAGGTGATTATTTACTAATTATTAGTCATAAAAAACTTTGAAATTAAAAATTTAAATTTAAAGGAGTTTGTTATGGAGTTTATAGGAATTATTGGCTTATTGTTAGCAATCGTAGTTTTAATACTCGGAGCATATAAAGGGATAGGTGCTCTGCCATTAACATTGGGTGCGGGTTTAATAGTAGTTCTGAGCAATAGCATGCCATTTTGGCAAAGCTATGCAGAGTTTTATATGGGAGGATATGTAAACTATTGGAAAAGTTATTTCCTGATATTTGTATTCTCAGCTTTATATGCAAAGGTTATGGAAGAAAGCGGAGCAGTTTTATCAATTGCATATAAATTTATTGATTGGTTTGGTAAAGGAAGAGCAATGCTCATTGTATTATTGACTACAACTGTACTTACTTATGGCGGCGTCAGCTTATTTGTAGTTATATTTGCAATAGGTCCTATAGCAATGCTTTTATTTAAAGAAGCAGACATAGCAAGAAGACATATAATCGCTCCTCTGCTGACGGGTTATGGAACATTTACAATGACTGCACTTCCAGGTTCTCCGCAACTTACTAATGTTATTCCATCAAAATATCTTGGAACTACATTAACAGCTGCACCAGTATTGGGAATTGTTGCTTCTTTAATGATATTTGGAATGTGTTATTGGTATTGTAAATATGTAGAAAAAAAATCCAGAGCAGCCGGAGAACATTTTACATTTCCAGCAAATGTAGATCCTTCAAAATATGAAGTTGACAGAAAAGCCCTGCCGCCTGCAATAACTTCATTTATACCGTTGATAACTATTGTTGGTATGATTATTTTATTCAGAAAAGTTATTACAGATTCAACATTCTTAGTTGTAATAGCAATGGGATCTGCAACATTATTAGCTATAGTATTAAACTATGCCAGACTTGGAAATTTCAAAGCCATTTTTAACCAAGGTATGGGAAGTGCTGTAGGAGCAATTGCCGGTCCATGTGCAATAGTTGCATTTGGTGTGCTTGTAAAAAATGCGCCTGCATTCCAAAACATAGTAAACTATGTGTTGAGTTTGCAAATGAACACATATGTACTGGGTATTGTTGGTACTGCTGTTATTTCAGGTGTAACAGGTTCATCATCCGGCGGTTTGACAATAACATTGGAAACATTGGCAGAAAAATTTGTTGCATCCGGTGTGAACCTGGGGATACTTCACAGACTCATATCAATAGCTGCAGGTACATTGGATTCACTTCCGCATTCAACATCATTCTTCCTAGTGTTTGATTATTTGGGAGTTACTCATAAAGAATCATATTTCCATGCATTCATAATATCAGTAATTGTTCCTATAATAACAGTAACAGTATGTGCAATTGGAGTTATATCACTAGGTTTTTAATTTAGTTAATATGAGTTTTTCTTTGAGGCAAATAATAAATATTAAATCAAAAAATTTAAATGGCAAATAAGGGCGAAAAATTTAAAGGCATTAAATATAAACGGGGCTGTCTCAAAATAGAAATTTAAATTTCTAGGAGAGGCAGCTCTCTTTTTATGCAAACAATAAAAAATGGCTTCAAAAGAAGCCATAATTTAGTGTATAATTGAAGTATGCGAAACCCAATAATACAACAAAAAGATTATACTAAAAATTCAGGAAATTATCAACTCGTAATTCCAATGAATTTTGAAATATTAATACCAAAAGATGATTCAGTGAGATTGCTAAGCCAAATAACAGAGGAGTTAGATTATAGAAATTTAGCAATGGCATATTCCATAAAAGGAAGAAACCCAGCAATACCACCAAAAATCATGTTTCAAGTATTAGTTTAT
>JAQSYS010000027.1 GCA_029256005.1 Sedimentibacter sp. | reverse complement strand
ATTCATCCGCCATGTTTCTCCTTGACCATGTGCGCTTTTTAAGTTAATATATAAAACGGTTGGCTAATGCTGGCAAAGGAGGATATATGACACTAAGAAATCATCCTGATTATGAAATAGAACAGAAAAGACTAGAAGAGACTGTAGAATATATTGAAAACAACATAGGTTCATCAGAAAAGAACAAGGATTTGTATAAGGCTGAAATAAAGGAAGCATATTCAAACCTTGACCCCACAGAATCAAGCCACAGCTATATGTCAATAATGCTTCACACAAGATTGTTAGACGAACTTGAAAGAAATTACGAAAGATTTATTAAGGCTAAGGACAAACCATATTTTGCACGTATTGACTATCAAGAGGAAGGAAGAAACGCAACCGAGAAATTTTATATCGGCAAGTTATCACTGCTTCGACCTGACTGGGAAGTCCCTATGATACTGGACTGGCGTTCTCCTCTAGCAAGTGTATATTATGACGGAAGGTTAGGGCATGTTACATACCTGAATGACCTTGGAGAGGAAATGTCAGGGGAGCTTCTATTAAAGAGGCAGTATGAAATAGAAAATAAAAAACTTAAAAATATAATGGATGTGGATATTACTGCCACAGATACATTTTTACAAGCTTCGCTTGGAGAAAACAAAGATAACCGCCTAAAGGACATAGTTTCAACAATTCAGGCAGAACAAAACGCTATAATAAGATCAGATATTAACAAGCCACTCATAGTACAGGGAGTCGCAGGAAGCGGAAAAACAACAATAGCCCTTCACCGTATAGCTTATCTTATTTATACCTATGAAAAATCATTTTATCCTGAAGAGTTCATGATCATAGCTCCAAACCGTTTATTTTTGAATTATATTTCTGGAGTGTTGCCGGAGCTTGGAGCAGACAATGTAAAACAGACAACATATTCTGATTATGCGTTTGAACTCATAGGAAGTAAGTTCAAACTTACTGATTCTGAAGAAAAACTTGTGTCTATCATCAGAAATAATCATTGTGAGCAAGATTCATCATACTCTGACATGATAAAGGTTTCAGCTTTCAAGGGTTCTCTTTCTTTCAAGAACATTCTTGCTAGATATGTGAAAGAAATTGAATTGGGCTATGTACCAGAGGAAGATTTTAAGCTTGAAGGTTGCACTCTCATGAGCATAAAAGAAGTAAGAAATGCATTGCTTCGTGACTACAATCACCTACCTTTGTACAAGAGGTTTGAGCAGATTGAAAAGCACCTGAGGTTTCGTCTTGATAAAGAGAAGGAAAGAATTTATGACGAAGCAAAACTTTTTTATGACAAGAAAATTGAAGTTATAAGAAAAAATGAACCTGACAGCGAAGAACGAAGACTCGTGATAATCGACTTGCTGAACATTAGGGATACAGCGCTTGATAGAGTTAAGAAAAATACAAAGACAGCAGTGAAAAATTACATGAGTCAATTTGCTAAAAGAGATTTGTTTGATTATTACAGAGAAATCATAACAAGTGAAGTAAATTTGAATGAGCACAACCTTGGCAAGCTGGGTAGTGAATTTGCATCTGTTGTGAGCAATTATTCAAAGAAGATTCTCGACATGCAAATGGTCGAACTAGAAGATCTAGCTCCACTATTGTACCTTAAGCACAGAATTATGGGCTTTGATAATGTAACTAACATCAAGTACGTAGTGATAGATGAGGCACAAGATTTCAGCCTCTTTCAGTTTTATGTGCTTAAAAAGATATTAAAAACAGATTTTTTCACAATTCTTGGAGATCTGTCACAAGGAATACATTCTTACAGAAGTATCAAGGATTGGAAGATGGTTCTTGAGAAAATCTTTGAACCTGACAGTAGCCGGTATCTGAAGCTGGAGCAAAGCTATAGAACAACAATTGAAATAATGGAACTGGCCAATGAAGTTATAAAACTCGTACCAAATGATGAACTTATTCTTGCAAAGCCTGTTGTTAGGCATGGAGAAATTCCTGAAGCAGCATGCTTTGAAACAAAAAAAGAAGTAATCAAGGCAGCTGAAGAAAAGGTGTCTGAACTTATGTCACAAGGGTACAAATCTATTGCACTCATAGGAAAAACTCCTGAAGAATGCAAATTAATACATAATGAACTCAAAAAAAATAGAGAACTTAAAATTAAGCTTATTGAAGGCAAAGAAGAAGAATATGACAACACAATTGTTATCATGCCGTCATATCTTTCCAAAGGACTTGAATTTGATGCAGTAATAATACTAAATATTGATGACGTATACCAGGAAGAAGAATTGGATCTTAAGCTTCTTTATGTAGCAATGACAAGAGCCCAGCACAGGTTGAACATTTACTTCAAAAAAGGTAACAACAAGCTTCTGGAAAGACTCACTAATATATAAATTTATTACCTAAAATATTCAAGGAAATGTCTGGCTGCAAGGGTTAGGTAATGATTTTTAAGCCAGACAACCACTAATCCGGTATCTATATTTATATCCGGAACTTCATAGCTTATTAAATTTGAATTTACTATAAGATTGGTCCAGTCTCGAGGCACTATTGAAACTCCCATTCCATGTTCTGCAAGAAGTAACAGCGGTCTGGTATCTTCAATCTTGCATAAGATTCTAGGCTTTAATCCTTTTTCGCGGAACATGTTCACAATGTTTTTTTCAAATCTTCTGTGTACCATAAGCGGCTTTTCAGAAAGTTCTTCCAAGGACAGTTTACTGCCGCTTTTTTTTGTATTGATTTCGTTTATCGATACTGCTACCATTTTTTCCATTGGAAGAAATATAGACTCATAATCTTCCGAATTAAACGGCGCTCGAATTACTCCTATTTCAACAATGCCCCTCTTTAAAAGTTCTAAAATTTCATCAGTGGTCTGCTGCCTTATTTCAAAGTCAATACTTGGATATTGAGTGTGAAATGAGAAGATTTTTTCGGTAAGAACTGTTTCTATGGCTATTGAAAGGCAGCCCAGTGAAAGCACACCCTTAATACCCTTGTTGAAATCTTTCATTTCCTTTAGGGTTGCTTCTGATAAATCAATAATCTGTTTTGCACGGTAGCTTAAAAGCTGACCTGCTTCTGTTACTTTGAACTTTCTAGTTGTTCTGTCTATCAATACTACTCCCAATTCTTCTTCGAGCAATTTGAGCATCTGACTTAAGTAAGGCTGTGCCAAGTGAAGCTTTTCTGCTGCCTTTGTAATATTTCCTTCCTCAACTATTGCAAGAAAATATGTAAGCTGTCTATTATCCACAGTTCCCTCCATTTATAATAAATTAATAATATATCAAATAGTTTTTAGATATTTTTATTATATATTATTTTCTGCTACAATGAAACTAAAAGATACAATCGTTAACACTAATTGAATTTTTATCAACTATAGACGAAGTTTTACAAATAATATTTAAATAAGGGTGAGTTTGATGTATATTAGAAATAACTTTAATGTTGAATTTAATGAAATTGAAAAATTTATTTCCAAAAATCTTGATAAGAGAGGACTAGATAAAGCACAACTAGCGGGACAGCTTGAATCCTGTGTTCATGCTTTGAATTTAAGCGAAACAATAGTCATTGTAACAGGTTTTGTTATAAAATCAGCAGGAGTAGGTGAGACAGACGGACCTCCTGGGGCATTGGCTTTAGCCTATACCCTTGAATGTTTGAATAAAAAGGTAGTAATAGTTACTGATAAGTATTCAGAAAAGTTTTTAAGATTAGGTGTTGAATTATTAAATCTTGAAGCAAGTATACACATTTTCGAAGAAAATAAGGAAGAACAACAAGCAGAACAAATAATAAAAGAATATAAACCAGATCATATAATAGCAATTGAACGCCCTGGCAGGAATTTTGAAAACAGATGTTATTCAATGCTTGGAGAGGACATAACTGAATTTTGCCCGAATACAGACCGGCTGTTCATTAAAGCAAAACAACATAATATAACTACATCAGCAGTTGGTGATGGAGGAAATGAAGTGGGCATGTGGAAAGTGATGGATGTTGTTAAAAAATATGTGTTCAAAGGAAATATAATATGTGCACAAGTTGAGGTTGATAATCTAATTGTTGCAGGGGTTTCTAATTGGGGTGCCTTTGGAATCTGCGCAGGCCTTTGCATAACGAACAACAAAATGTCTATGTATGGCGAAAATATATATGAGGATATTTTGAATGGAATCGTAGAAGCAGGCGCAGTAGATGGATGCAGCAAAAAAAATGAAGCAACAGTCGATGGATTGTCATATGAAGAAAACTTAAATGTATACATGAAATTAAAGACCACAGCAGAAAATTCTGTCAAATATAGGATGGCAGTATCATATTAAACAAAACAAGCAACATAAATTAAATTTAGGACATGTTTTTATCTTTTATAAATAATCAGGAGGAATTAGATGCTGAAAGTTGATTTAAACAGTGATATTGGTGAAAGTTTCGGAGATTATAAATTGGGTATTGATGAAGAAGTGCTAAGACATATTTCTTCTGCTAATATTGCTTGTGGGTATCATGCAGGGGATCCCTTGATAATGGACAAGACAGTAGAAATGGCTGTAAAGAAAAATGTTGCAATTGGAGCTCATCCTGGATTTCCTGACTTGATGGGTTTTGGAAGAAGAGAGATGAAAATTACTGCAGATGAAGCAAAATGCTATGTCAAATATCAGTTAGGAGCACTGTGGGCATTTGCCAGGAGTAAGGGTGTAAATTTGCAGCATGTGAAGGTTCACGGAGCTTTTTACAATATGGCTGCAAAGGATGTGGAGCTCTCCCAAGCCATCGCAGAGGCAATCTATGAAGTTGATAAAGATTTAATACTGGTAGGCCTTGCAAATAGTGAGATGATTAAAGCAGGCAAGAAAGCAAATCTAAAGGTTGCAAATGAAGTTTTTGCAGATAGAGCTTATAATAAAGATGGAACATTAGTTTCAAGAAAAAAAGAAGGAGCTATGATTCATGACGAAGATGAAGCCATATCAAGAGTTGTAAGAATGGTAAAGCAAGGAAAAGTTACAACAATAACTGGAGAAGACATCGAAATTCAGGCAGATACAATTTGTGTTCATGGAGACAATCCTAGAGCTGTAGAATTTGTTGAAAAAATTAAAAAAGTACTTCAATCAGAAGGTATTGAAGTTGTTCCTATGGGAAGTTTCATAAAATAAGGACAGCGGAGGAAATCATGTGCGAAAAAGCAAAATATCTTATTTCAGGTGACTGTGCATTAAATATGGAATTTGGAAGCAACATCTCCGAAGAGGTCAATAAAAAAATAAGAGCAATGGCATTATCAATCGAAGTTAAGGCACTTCATGGAATTGTTGAGATGGTGCCAACTTACCGATCTTTGATGATACATTATGATCCTTTGAAGGTTGATTTTTATGAACTCGTAAATACATTGAAAAAGATTGAACAAAATTTAGACAACATCGTTCTTCCTGCACCTGAAGTAATTGAGATACCTACCTTGTATGGGGGTGACTGCGGACCAGATTTAGAAAATGTAGCAAGTTACAACAATATAACAGTTGAAGAAGTTGTTGAAATACATGCATCTAAGGAATATCTAATATACATGCTTGGTTTTACACCGGGTTTTCCATACTTGGGAGGCATGGACACGAGGATTGCTACTCCAAGACTTCAAACACCGAGGAGCAGAATACCAGGAGGATCAGTAGGAATAGCAGGAGAACAGACAGGAATTTATCCTGTGTCAAGTCCAGGAGGATGGCAGCTCATTGGCAGGACTCCCATAAAACTGTTTGATCCTCACAGGAAAAATCCAATACTTCTTAAATCAGGAAACTATATAAAATTTAAAAGCATAAATGAAGAAGAATATAAAAAAATTGAGAATGAATTGGATAATGGAAATTATGAACATATAATTTATCCCAAAAAGGACGGTGTAAATTAACATGGGGCAATTTAGAATTGTTGATGCAGGGTTTATGACAACCGTTCAGGACTTAGGAAGATACGGGTATCAGCAATATGGAGTATCTGTTTCAGGAGCCATGGATTACGTTGCTGCCAAATTAGCCAATATATTGGTTGGTAATGATGAAAATGAAGGTTTGCTAGAAGCAACAATGATAGGACCTAAAATTGAATTTCTAGATGCTGCTGTTATAGCCATAACTGGTGGAGATATGCAGCCTGTAATTAATGGAGTATCATTAAATTTAAACAAAAGTATTTCTGTAAATAAAGGTGATAGTCTGACTTTTCGAGGGATGAAAAAAGGATTAAGAAGCTATATAGCCTTTACAGGAGGAATTGATGTTCCAGTTGTAATGGGAAGCAAATCTACTTTTTTGAAAGCTCAAATCGGTGGATATGAAGGAAGAGCATTAAGGGCAGGAGATATATTAAGTACAGGCTTAGTTAATAATGTACAATTCGGAAGAGAAATAGCAGAAAATTACTATGATTACGGCAGTGGAAAAGTGGAATTGAGAGTTGTGCTTGGACCACAGGATGATGCTTTTACTGAAAATGGAATTGAGAATTTTTTTAACAGTGAATTTCGAGTGACAAATAATTGTGACAGAATGGGTTACACGTTAGAAGGAGAAAATATAGAGCACAAGGATGGAGCGGACATAATATCAGATGGTATATCCATGGGTGCTATACAGGTTCCAAACAGCGGAAATTTAATAATCATGATGGCTGACAGACAAACAACAGGTGGATATACAAAAATAGCCAATGTTATAACTGCAGACTTGCCTAAGATAGCACAGGCAAAACCGGGAGATGTTATAACTTTTAAAAAGTCAACCTTAGAAGAAGCACACATGCTATTTAAGGAATTAGAAAATAGAATTGATGAAGTTAAAATACAATTATATGCACAAGCCAAAAATAAAACAGAAGCAACTAAAGCAAAAATGGTCAAGATCTATAACATAACAGTAAATGGAACATCATATGGAGTAAAAGTTGAAGAATTATAACATTAAAGAAACATGGATACATATCAATTTTATTGAAAGGGAATGAGTATAATGAATTATCATGACTTGCTGCCAAAAGAAGCTAGAAAATTAATCAGAAATGAAATAATCACAACACCCACAGCAGGCATGTGCGGTGGATATGCCCAAGCAAATCTAGTAATACTTCCGCAAAAATATGCGGATGATTTTAAATTGTTTGCAGAGTACAACCCTAAACCATGCCCAATTCTAGAAATTACAGAGCCAGGAAGTTTTATTACCCATAGGACAGCCGATAATGCAAATATTATCACTGACATACCTAAGTATTTCATATATAAAGACGGTGTTAAAACAGATGAGTGTTATAATGCAGAGAAATATTGGCGTGATGATCTTGTTTGTTTCCTAATTGGTTGCAGTTTTTCGTTTGAAGAAGCGATGATAAGAGAAGGAATAGAAGTTAGACACATAGCAATGGGTTGCAATGTGCCGATGTACAAAACAAATATAGAGTGCAAATCAGCAGGAATATTCAATGGTCCTTTTGTAGTAAGCATGAGACCCATGAAGTCTGAAGACATAAAAAAAGCATACGATATAACAGAACAGTTTCCGCATGTGCATGGAGCCCCCATACATTTTGGTAATCCAGCAGACATAGGAATAGAAGATATTAATAAGCCGGATTACGGCGATAAAGTAGAAATAAGAGACGGAGAAGTTCCTGTATTTTGGGCATGCGGCGTTACGCCACAGGCCGCCATTGAAAATGCTAAGCCTGAAATTGTAATAACACATGCGCCCGGACACATGTTTATAACGGATATTCTCAATTCTGAAATAGAAGAAAAGCTGTTTGGTAAGCTAGAAATGTAATCAAAGTATTTTCTTAGAATCAAGCGCTGGTGTAATTTAGACTATTTAGTCCCCAGAGGATATAATTAATTTTATCTGTTTTTTTATTGATTTTCTTAATATTGCGCTTTGTTCATTTTAATGATACAATCTTTTACATAAAGGCTGACATATATACTGTCTAAAAAAGCATATATAAGTCTAAAGTTTTTTAAAATAATAATTTTTAGGTTTGTTTAGGAGGCAATATGTTTTTTGATTTAAATAAATGTGTGGGTCATATTACTGAAAATGCTATAAAGCAGATCTCGGAAGCCTTCGGCCGCAGGCTGCAGAATTCAGGTATAACACGTATCCAGTGGATTGCATTATATTATATAAAAACCAACAATAGAATATCTCAAAGAGAGTTGTCTAATCTTATGAATGTTCAAGATTCAAGTGCAGGCAGGCTTATTGACCGTTTAGAGAGAGATGGTTTAATAGAAAGAGAAAGAGATAGTAGTGATAGAAGAGTAGTTTACATAAAGCTATCTGATGTAGGTGACAAACTTATTTTGGACTTAATACCTTTAGGCATTAAGTTCAATGAAGATTTGGTATCAGGCATTGATGAAAAAGAACTTATTATATATGAAAAAGTATTAGAAAAGATGTTATTAAATATTACAAAATAATAAAAAACTGCTTATCGGCGCATACTAAATGTGGTAAGCAGTTTTTTTATTCAAAAAATATTGTTTGCAATTTAACAAATTGTTTGCTATACTTAACATTAATAATTGCTATGCTTAACGTTGCATAAGCAAATAAAAATCAAGGAGAAAAAACATGGCTTATAATGTTAGAGAATTACTTAATTCATTCGTAGGTGGACTTGAAAATTTGTCAACAACAAATCCTGAAAACGTAGGTGCTTTTATGGGACTGTTAGGTGCTTCATATGAACCGAAAGCACTTGACCTTAAAACAAAAGAATTGATGAGTGTGGCAATCGGCTGCTTCACCAGATGTGAATATTGCATTGTTTATCACTCATACAAAGCTTTTGAAGCAGGTGCAACAAAAGAAGAAATATTAGAAGCAGCTATGGTTGCAGTGGCATTTGGCGGAGGACCTTCTATGGCATATGCTGTAACATTACTCAATGAATGTATTGTAGAATTTGAGAGCGATTTTAAATAAAAAGGGTTTTTCCCTTTTTATTTATTATTTATGGAGGTTTAAATAAATGAAGTATGATTTAATTATAGAAAAACTATCCGGACACGATACGTCCGGAAAGATCGGTAAAATAAACAAAAAAGTTGGAGATGTTTTAAATTCCGGGGATATAATATTTTCAATTGAATCAGGTAAAGGAACAATCAAATATACCTCACAATATAAAGGTGTACTAGAACAATTATCAATTACCGAAGGTGATATAGTAAAAAAGGGTCAAGTTGTTGGAGCTGTTGAGGGAGAGTTGATTAAAGAAACTGAAGTTTCGAAGTCAAAGCCAGCCTATTCCTTTGGTCTTGCTAAGCCAATACAAAAAAGTTATGAAGTCGATGTAGTGATTGTTGGCGGAGGCCCTGGAGGTTATGTTGCTGCTATTAGGGCGGCTCAAGGTGGAAAGAAAGTACTTATAATTGAAGAAAATAGACTTGGTGGGACATGTCTCAACTATGGGTGTATTCCTACAAAAGCACTTGTTAGCAGCATAGATGCTTTAGAAAAAATCCAACGTTCTGAAAGCTTTGGCATAGAAGTAGGAGAAGTGAAATTTTCTCTTGAAAAGATTATGAATAGAAAAAATGAGGTAGTCAATACATTGGTATCAGGTATTGAACATCTGATGAATGCACATGAAATAGAATATTTAAATGGCAAGGCCGAGGTGAAAGATTCAGAAACTCTCATTGTGAAAAATAAATCCATCGATGCTACTATTAGATTCCAAAAATTAATTATAGCTACAGGATCAAAGACAGCTATTCTTCCAATTGAAGGTGCTGATAGTGAAGACATTCTTACAAGTCAAGGTCTGTTGGAGCTAAAAGAATTGCCTTCATCACTTACAATCATTGGTGGCGGTGTTATAGGTATGGAGTTTGCTTTTATTTATAATGCTTTAGGAACTAAAGTAAATGTAGTAGAATTTTTCCCTCAGATATTAAATAATATGGATGCAGATGTAGCAGAAATAATTAGAAACTCTGCTATAGAAAAGGGAATCAATATCTATGAAAGTGCTAAGGCATCGTCAATTAAATCTGCATTAGATGGAACAAAAATTGTTGAAATTTTTGAAAATAACATATCGAAATATCTTATAAGTGAAAAAGTAGCTATGGCAGTTGGAAGAAAGGCAAATCTTGAATCTTTAGACTTAACAAAGCTTGGAGTTGAGCTCAATGAAAGATGTAACGGTATAATGGTAGATGCTAATATGAAAACAAGTAATCCAAATGTATATGCAATCGGTGATATAACAAATAAGATACAATTAGCTCATATTGCTTCACATCAAGGAATTGTGGCAGCAGATAATATAAACGGAATTGAAAACGAAATGTGTTATGATTTAATCCCCAGTGCAATATTTACTATGCCAGAAGTTGCACATGTTGGATTGAATGAAAAGGATGCTAGTGTTAAAGGTCTTGATTATATGACAGGAAAATTCCCATTAATTGCAAATGGTAAAGCACAGGCTATGGGAGAAACAGAAGGTTTTGTTAAACTTATTGCAGATAGAGAAACAAGAAAAATCATAGGTGGAACAATAGTTGGCGTTCATGCTACTGATATGCTTAGTACAATTAGTAACATAATAGCTTCAGGTTTGACTATTGATAAAGCTACACACGTGATATATGCTCATCCTACAACTGCTGAGTCCATTCATGAAGCATTGCTGAATATTGATGGTCGAGGAATACATTTTGCATAAGAAATATAAAGTTTATCTTTCTGAATCCTTTGATCCTAAATTCAATTTATCATTAGAAGAATGGTTGATGGATTGCAGTGAACCTGATGAAGTAATATTGTTCCTGTGGCAAAATGAAAATACAATTGTAATAGGTAGAAATCAAAATCCTTACAAAGAATGTGATGTTAAAAAACTTAAAGAAGAAGATGTCAGTCTTATAAGAAGATTGTCAGGCGGTGGAGCCGTATATCATGACCTTGGAAATTTAAATTTTACTTTCATTGCATCTGACAATAATTATAATGTGGAGAATAATTTGAAAGTGATTATAGATGCTATTGATAAGTTTGGAATCAAAAGCTGCTTTAATGGCAGGAATGATTTGCTTGTGAATGAACGAAAATTCTCGGGAAACGCATTTATCAGTGACAAAGGAAAAAATTGTCATCATGGAACTCTGCTTGTAGATGTCGATTTAGATAAGTTGTCCAGATATTTAACGGTATCTCCTTTAAAGCTCCAATCAAAAGGAATTGACTCTGTTTTATCTAGAGTTGTAAATCTAAAGGAAATATGCCCCCAAATGACTATTGAAGATTTAAAAACTGCATTGATAGAAAGTTTCAATGAGTTTTACAATACAGAAGCTGAAATAATTATCCTAAACGAAAATGTAATAGATGTAGCAAAGTACGTAGAGAAGTATAATTCATGGGAGTGGAATTATTCTGAAAGTCCTGACTTTTCTATAGTATTAGAGAAAAAATTTGATTGGGGAATTTTTGAGATTGATTTGGAACTTTCAGATGGAAAAATAAAAAAATGTAGGATATTTACAGATTCTATTGAACTCGAAAATTTTAATATTTTAGAAAAAACGCTTATAAATAAACAATTTAAAAGAAGTGACATTCTTGATATTATTGATAGACACATTAAAAATGAGAAAATCAAGCAAGAAATCTGTAACTTCATTAGTGATAAAATCCACATTTAACCTAATAACCTTTATTCGAATAAACTGGATATTAAATAGCCTTTAAATGACAAATTAAAAGTCATAGGAGGCTGTTTTTATTCTCAAGAAACTATTAAATAAAATGAAAAGTTTTTGCCACTTTGATATTTATGTTATTCAATACCATAATATATTATGATGGCGTGGAATTATTAAGGCTGTCCAATACCGATTCGCTTACAGGAATCTTCAACAGGGCTAAATTTGACGAAGAATTTAAAAAGTGGACCGATTAC
>JAQSYS010000346.1 GCA_029256005.1 Sedimentibacter sp. | reverse complement strand
ATATCCCATGAAACTCTTATACTTTGTAAAGATATCACCTTTTTCAAATTTGCGTTGGAATCCCCACTGAATGTCTCACTTGTATTTCTGCTTTCATCCTGTGCCAACATACCTCTTAATGTAATTTCAAATTCATTATTTACATTGATTGAATCTAAATTTTCATTTTCAAAATGCATATTAATCCCTCGCTCTCTTAAAAAATGTATTATTTTTAAAACCTCTAAAGTATCCCTCGATATTCTGCCGATCGACTTTGTAATAATATAATCTATGTTGCCTTTCTCAGCTTTCTTAAGCATTTTATCCAGTTCGGTTCTTCCTTTTCGACGCAGTCCGCTTTCGACATCATAAAATACACCAGCAAATCTCCAATCTTTATTATTTTTTATCATTCTTGTGTAAGCTTCTATTTGGGTATCCAGACTATGTAACTGAGCTGGTCCAAATGTGCTGACACGGCAATAAGCAGCAACTCTAATTTTTTTATTCTCTTTAGGTATAGGGGGTATAATCCAGATTTTTTTCATTTGTATTCCTTCGTTATCTATATAAAATATTATGGTACATTAATATTTTATCAAAAAAAGAAAAAACGCGAAAACTATATCATTTTTTCGCGTTAAAATATATTTTTATTTAAGGTGCTGCAACCTCGCTATTTATCAGGCTTCCAAGCGCTGCAACAGGATTACGGTCTCTACATGCGGCGTCATCGGAAACATATCAACACACTGCACTTTCTCCACCTCATATCCATTTTCCAAAAATACTGGCAGATCTTTTGTCAATGATGTTGGCTTACATGAAATATAAATAAAGGTCTCCGGCTTGTAATCAATTATCTTTTGAATAGCCTTTGGATGGATGCCTTCACGAGGAGGGTCTATGACAATTATGTCCGGCTTATCTTCAAGCTCATCTATTTTTTTAAGAACGTCTCCTGCTATAAATGTGCAATTAGTTAAATTGTTTAACTTTGCATTTTCATTTGCTTTTTCTACTGCTTCTTCTACTATTTCAATGCCTATTACCTTTTTTGCTGTTGATGCAAGTATTTGACCGATGGTTCCTGTTCCTGAGTATAGGTCAAATATTGTTTTATCTTTTGTTGTTCCTATGAAATCTCTCACTATGGAATATAGTTTTTCTGCACCCAGGGAGTTTGTTTGGAAGAATGAAAATGATGAAATATTGAATTTCAAGCCTAAAAGCTCTTCTTCTATTTTATCTTCTCCGTAGAGAATTTTCATTCCTTCTGCTTTTGCAACGTCTGCAACTCCATCGTATATGGAATGAGCTATGCATTTAATTGTTCCTTTTAAGTTGAGGTTTAATATTAAGTCAACAAATTCTTTTTCATTAAGGGTGCTTTGGCTTGTGGTAATTATGTTTATTAAAATCTGTCCTGTTTTTTCTGCTTTTCTTACCAAAAGGTACCTCAAAAATCCAATATTAGTGCTTTTGTGGTAGTAAGATTGACTATTTCCTTGGAAATAATTCACAATTTGACATAAGATTTGTCTAAAATCTTCATCAACGATGGAACAGGTACTTGTATTTACGATGCTGTGGAAGCTGTTTCTTCTGTGCATTCCCAATGCCAGCGGACCTCCTTTTACTTCATCACCAAAAGAGAACTCCATTTTATTTCTGTATTCTGTTTGTTTAGGACTTGGAACTATTGGTAGGAATTCGTAGTTTTCTGTCAAAACACTGTCTATAATGGATTTTACCTGATTAGATTTAATTTCAAGTTGCATTTCATACGGAATATTCTGATATGCACAACCGCCGCAGAGGTTGAAGTGTCCACATGATGGCTCGATTTCATAATCTGCAGGTTCAATAACTTCTATTATTTTAGCTTCTGCACTGTCTTTGCGAGATCTGCTTATTCTTGCGCTCACAGTTTGACCTTTAATAACACCTTTTATTTTGATTTTCTTTCCTTCGTAAGTTGCTGCGCCAACGTTTGGGAAATGTACCTCATCTATTTTAACTTCAATAATATCGCCTTTTTTCATTGTTACTCCTTTAATTTAAATACTGAGATCCTTCACTTCGGTAAGGATTACAATTAAATTTCTACTTCATCAGGTGCTTGGGTTGTGTCTTCTATAATTACTGAGTTATCTCCGCCTGTGTCCTGAGCAATTTTTTCTATGCTCATTTTAACATATTTTGCATATCCAGTTGCTGCAATGCTGCCATCTTCTAATATTATTTCGCCTGTTCCTTCAAATATCAGTCTTGTATTGCGAGTGATTCGTGCAATTGCTCTAACGGGCTTATCAAGAGGAACAGGTTTTTTATATTTAATGTTGAGCTCAACTGTAACTCCCCATGCTTGAGGGTCTTCTATCATTATTGCTCTGCCTATAACCTCATCCAATATAGCTGAGATTATTCCTCCATGCATTCTGTCAGGATAGCTTTGGTGGGTTGGAGTTGGATGGGAAGTTGACATTAGCTCTCCATTTTCCAATTCATAAAATTTCGTTTTTAAAGATTCATGGTTTTCTATACCGCATACAAAGCAGTTTTTACTTACAAATTGTTTTCTTTGCACTTTATATTTCATAACGCCCTCTATTCGATGTATTTTAAATT
>JAQSYS010000026.1 GCA_029256005.1 Sedimentibacter sp. | reverse complement strand
AGGTCAAGGTCAAGGCAGAGGCTGTGGAAGAGCATGGCAATAACAAAAAGGCAGATTAAACTGCCTTTTTTTATTTGCTAAATTAATAGTTCTCTTAACTTTTCTTTATCAAGAACTTGTATTGAGCCACGTGATAATTTTAATATACCCTTGGATTCAAAACTTTTCAGCATCCTTGATACAACTTCTCTAGCACTACCTAAATATTTGGCAATTTGTTCATGGGTTAAATTTATTTCAGTTGATTTTGTCTTGGACATCTCGTCAATCAAAAATGTAGCAAGCCTTTTGTCAAAGCTCATAAACAATATTTGTTCAATTGCCCACATCACATCCGAAAACCTATCTACGGTATTTTTATACGAAAAATTTTCAACATATATGTTATTTTTGTTTAAAATGCTAAAAGTACTAATGTTTAAAAGCAACACCTCTGTATCAACTTCTGCGTCTATTACAACATCAAAGGTTATGTTATTCAATATACAGGAAGCTGATAATACACAGGAATCTCCATTTCCCAATCTATATAATGTAACTTCTCTGCCATCCTCTGACAATATGTAAACTCGAAGTCCACCTGTCTTTATTAAAACCAAACCTAAGCATTCATTGTCTGCATTATGCAAAATTTCGCCTTTATTATATTTGATCTTATTTGTGTTATTTATGATTAATTTTTTTTCATCCTCATTAAGTTTATCCCAAAAACTTAAATGTTTCTTTGTAAATTCCAAGTCACTTTCATTAAGCATATTATCACCTCTATTACTATTGTATTATAATATTATACTTAATGACACATTTAAGCAATAATAATTATCTGCTAATTAATGAAAAAGCCACACATACTGTGTGGCTTTCTGATATATTAATTTTTTTATAAATCTACTTCTACCATTTCTTCTTGATTTATTTCATCAAGATTATTATCCCATAAGTATTTCTTGGTTTCGCTTACAATTACACCTGACAATGCTATCAATGAAACTAAGTTTGGAAGTGCCATTAATCCATTGAATAAGTCTGCTAAATCCCAAACAAATGCTAAAGACATTACTGAACCAAAGAATACTGCTATTGTATAAAGTATTCTGTATGGTACTATCGCTTTCTTAGAATGGAATAAGTATTCAACACATTTTTCACCATAGTATGACCAACCAAGAATTGTTGAGAATACGAATGTCAACAAACCAATTGTTAAAACTATTGGTCCTATAACAGGAATCAAGTTAAATGCAGCATTTGTTAAATCTCCACCATTTAGCCCTGAATTCCATACGCCTGAGTTAACAATAGTAATACCAGTCATAGCGCATACTATAACTGTATCCCAGAAAGTACCTGTTGATGCAACAAGCGCTTGTCTAACTGGGTTTCTAGTCTGAGCTGCAGCTGCAACTATTGGAGCAGAACCAAGACCTGATTCGTTAGAGAATAATCCTCTAGCAACACCGTATCTAGCAGTCATTAATATTGTTGAGCCAACAAAACCACCAACTGCTGCTTGACCTGTAAATGCAGAAGAAACTATTAAACCGATTGTTGCTGGAATAGTTTGGAATGTCATTACTAATATTACTAGACATCCTAATACATAGAATATAGCCATAAATGGAACTAGTTTATCACATACACTAGCTATTCTCTTAACTCCGCCTATTATAACAATGCCTGTTAATACAGTTAATACTATACCTGTTATCCATGTTGGTGTACCAAATTGATTAACCATCATGTTAGAAATAGAGTTTGCCTGTACAGTATTTCCGATACCAAAAGCAGCAACACTTCCAAAAAACGCAAATGCATATGCTAAAGGTTTGCTCTTCATACCATACTCTAAAACGTACATAGGTCCGCCCGCCATAGTTCCGTCAGCTGTCTTAACTCTGTACTTAACTGCTAACAGTGATTCAGCATATTTTGTTGCTATACCGAAAACGCCTGTCATCCAACACCAGAATACAGCACCAGGTCCACCAAGAGCTATAGCTGTTGCCACACCAACGATATTACCAGTTCCGATTGTTGCTGCCAATGCTGTTGTAAGAGCACTGAATTGACTTACATCACCTGTTGCAAAATCATCTTTTGTTATTGATAACTTAATAGCTGTACCAATGTATCTCTGAATGAATTTAAGACGGAATGTTAAGAATAGATGAGTTCCAAAAAGAATAATAACAAGCGGCCATCCCCAAAGCCATCCATCAATGGTTGATACGAGTTTTGCAATTGCTTCCATGTTTTCCCTCCGTATTATAATATAATAGCAAACGTTATTATAATAACGTTTGCCTTATTATAGTACATTCGCTATATTATGGCAATAGGTAAATTGTGATATTTATTTCATATTTGTGATATATTTTTCATGTTGTTCTTTCTTATTGCGACATCTAAACACAAAAATTAACAATCTACTTAACCGCTCATAAAATAGCATTTATTTCAGCACATCTACTAATATTTTAGTTAATCACAATGTGTTCGTATACTTAAGTATGAATTTTATTTCATATCAAGCGATTATTTTTAAGGTTGCTTTTTACTTCTGAAATTGTATGTTCATATGGATTCATCTTCGGTTAAAAATTCTAAAATCCACAACAAAATATCTTCATAAACTTGTTCTCTGTCTAATTCGTTTAATATCTCGTGTCTGTCGCCTTTATAAAGCTTCATTGTAATATTGTTCATGCCTAAATTTCTATAAACATCGAAAGCCTTTGAAACATCTTTACCAAAGTTACCAACCGGGTCCATCTCACCAGATAAAAATATCATCGGCAATTCTTTAGATATGTTTTTGAGACTCTGTTGTTCATTCATTTTCATAATTCCATAAAACATATTATAAAACCCGTTTAATGTAAAAATAAAGTTGATTCTTGAATCTGTAATATAACTGTCCACTATGTCATCATCTCTAGTAAGCCAATCAAATTTAGTTCTTGCAGGTTTAAATTTGTTGTTGTTTCCACCAAGTACTAAAAAGTTTACCAGCTTGCTTCTATGCTTCCATCCCTTGACAGAAGCAATAATCTTAGTTACAAATATCGCGAATTTTATAAGTTCAAGTGATTGCTTCCCAGTACCAGAAATAATTACACCATCAATTTCATTGCTATGGATAGTTATAAATTGCCTTGTAAGAAACGAACCCATGCTGTGTCCAAGAATGAAATAAGGAATATTTTGATATTCTCCTTTAATAATGTTTAATAATGAATACATATCCTCTAACAGAACTTCATTACCGTCATTCTCATGAAAATAGCCTCTGTATTCTTCGCTGACTATTGAACTTCCATGTCCAAGATGATCATTTCCAACAACCAATATACACTGTTCCATCATATACTCAGCAAAGTCATCATATCGTTCAATGTGTTCCAGCATACCGTGGGAAATTTGTAGTACAGCCCTAATTTCATTTTCGGGAATCCATTTTATTGCATGTATTTTGGTTTTACCGTCTGACGAGTCATAATAAAACTCTGACCTTGACATAATTTTCTCCTTATAATAAACATTTGATTTAAATTCTTGACTGTATTTTACACATAAATTATATAATAATATTTTAATATTATCAATTAATATAAATGAGCATTTTCATAATTTACATAACCTGTCAATTATCTACTTATTTCTACACATAAAAATAAACGTTGCAGTTTACTTCAAAAGAATCACCCCTAGGGTGATTGATAAATAATTAATTAATTTATACTATATTGATACAACAATTTAAACTTGGGGGGTAAGAAATGAAAAAAGGTGTGTTATTTTTAGTTTTTGCGTTGATTTTTACTATGCTAGCTCCTGCTCATGCAGCCCAGCTTCCACAAAATCAAATGCAAGAAGTGTCAACTCCAAACAGTATCAATGGCAAATATGTGATATCTGTAAAAGAGGGAGATGACTGGAATGAAATTGGAGCATTAAATTTTGGTAAATTTCAGAGCACTGAAACTATTAATTTAGGAAATTTTAATGGTGAAAGCATCAAGCTATCACGGGATGGCGGTGGTGCAGCATATTTGGATGCAGTTTTATTGGATGGACTGCCTGCTGTAAAGGCAAACAATTATGATGAAACATTGTTAAACAAGCTTACTAAAGAGGATCTTGACATAATACCTATCAGTGAAGAAGGTGTTGTACTTGAATTTGAGAATGGTGGTGAAAACAGTATATTAACTGTTGTTGCACGTATTGAAAACGTCAACATAAGCAAGGAGCCGTTACAATTCCCTGCTGAAAATAATTATAAGTCAACGAATAATATTGGTAACTTTTACACATATGAAATAAATAGCAATCTAAAAACTGTAATAGTTGATGGAATGCTAGACGAAGTTGAAAGCATGGAGCCATTTGTAAGCGAGTACAGGGTTCCAGATTCAGGTCATCCTGCTGGATATATATATTTCTGGGTAATGAATGATGATGAAAATTTATATGTTACAATGGATACTACTCCTGATAATACCTTTGATGGTGACAAGGACTATGCTAAGGTATATGTAAACACTGATAAAGGAATAAAAGAATTCAGGGTATCAGTACCTGAAACAAATTGGGGAAAATCAGGTTTTACATATACAGATAAAGTTAATTATGAACACAAGATATATGAATTTGCAATTCCATTAAGTGAAATTGATGCATTGAAAGATGATAAAATAGGTATTGCATTCGTAGCCTATGGTACTATGTCCTATGATCCCGATTACAATAATCCAGATATAGCATATGATTACAAAAAGGATAATGATTTATATTTAAGTGTTTTTGAATATGAAACATATACAACTGATTCGGAATTCCTAGGAACACATATATACGGCGAGATAGTTGAAAATGATGGAACAGTTCTTGCAACTTTTCCTATTAGGATTACTTACCCTAATTATGAATGCTATCAGCCAATTGTTGCATATGACAAAGCTAATAATAGATTCCTAGTTGTATGGTCTGAATATCAAGGCGATAATCTTGATAAATTATTAATGGGATGCACGGTAACAATAGACAGATACGACACCGATAAGGTTTCTTATAATGTTGGACCTGCTTATAATATACTAGGAGATGACTTGCAAGTTGTTTTGCCTTATGAATGTGATAAAGATATAGATTATGGTAACAATGGCAGCTTCCTATTAACCTTTCAAGCTTCTTCAAACGATGAGTATGGAATATATGGAAAGATTGTTGATTCGAATAATAATTTAGACAATAATATTTTTACTATTTCCAATACCCTTAGCGATGAACAAAATCCTAGAGTATGTTATAGTCCGAAAGATAACGCCTACCTGGTTGCTTGGAATTATTGGAATATTTCAGGCGGAGTAGTTGAAGCCCAGATAATTGATACTGGAGGCAACTTAAAATCTACTGCCATAATTAGCGAGGGAGCATTTCTAAATGATATATCTCTAAATACAGAAAATAATCAATTCTTCATTATAACTGAAGAAGAATCAGGTATTAAGGGTCAATATTATTATATAAATTCCGAATTTATACCTGTAGGTCAAGGAAACAAGATAAAAATTGCACCTGATAATATATATGCTAATTCTCCGGTTGCATATAATGATGGAAACGGGAACATGTTATGTACTTGGATAGATGAAACAAACGCTGAGGGAAATAAATACTATGCTATGCTTCAATATTTAGATGATAAAAACAGTTATATAGGCGCAGCATTTTATCCTGATGAATATGATATGAATTATCCAAAAGATAACTTACGATATTACGACTCTTTAATAGCAACATCAGGTGATAATAATGGAAAAGTCATTATTGCTTACGCTTATGAACCCGATGAAGAATACTATATGTTTATGGATGAAGATAATGAATATGATAAAAATATGAGATATTTGGTTTTTGGTGAACCTTCTGACATTCAACCATATATTGAGTTTTCAAATGCACCATTTGATGAAATATTTGCAGGAGAAACAATACAAACAGAAGTAAAACTATATAATAAAGAATTTCCTAATGGCAAAGAAATAAATGAAGATTTATATTACTTTAGTGAAAAGCCTGAAATAGCATCAATAGATAGAGACACCGGGTTAATAACCGGAATAAGTGAAGGAGAAACCAATGTACATGCTGTATACGATCCTTTTGCAGAGTCAGACAGCGATGATGTTAAATTCTCTGACGGATTAATTATTATGAAAAAACCTGAAAAGGTTAAAGTTATACCTAAACCAGAGCCTACTTTGGAATTTGACAAAGAAACATACAGTGTACAGATGAACAAAACAATTCCTTTCATCGTAACATTAAGTAATTATAATGACATAAAAAGTCAAAATGTAACCCAAGTAGTTGCATATAATTTAGGAAACCCAGAAATAGCTAGCATAAGTACCGGTGGAGCAATTACCGGTTTAGCTGTTGGAACAACAACAGTCAGCGCAATTTATACTGATGGAGAGATTGAAATGACAGCACTTGCTACTATTGCAGTAAATCCAGTTCCTCAGCCGCCAAGTGGTTCGTCAGCTCCTGCAAGAACCCCTATAGGTCAGATTTTAGTAAACAATAAGGTTATTGAAACATTGTATGAGGAAAATGTAGATGCTAAAAACAACACTTATACATTTATAGCTGACAAATCAAGTGAAACAGCTAGACTATGGCTTGACAGCAAATTTTATGATAATCTGGCAGAGGATTATCCAAACCGAATCATTCAGTTTAAATGGGATAGTGGAACCTATACATTACCGCTTAACTGTAACGAGGTTCTGAATGAAATAGATAATAAAGCCCAAAAGGTAAATATTCTTATAGAAAAAGTTGATGATAAAGCTATCATCGAAGCAGCAAATAAATCAGCTGAAAGCCTGGGTGCAGATGTTATATCTGAACTGATTGATTTCTCTGTATTTATTGAAAAGAATTCAGGAAATACAGAAATCGAAAGCTATGATTTCTATGCTGAAAGAACAATCAATAAATTAAATATTGTAGATAAATATATTTCTACAGCAATGAAGTTCGTAGAAGATAAAGAAATATTAACATTTGCTCCATCAGTATTTAATGATGATTACGCAACGATTAAATATCGTGGAAACGGCATTTTCACAATTATTAAAAATCCGCAAACATTTAATGATATCACTAACCATTGGGCAAAATTAAATATAGAAAAACTAGCCACCAGAAACATTGCGTTTGGTAAAGAAAATAATAACTTTGTTCCAAATGACTTTATAACAAGAGCAGAATTTGCTGTGATGATTACAAGGGCTCTAGGTATTACAGAGGAAGAAGGAGCAAACGACTTTATAGATGTTTCAAATGAATGGTATGCAGAAGATATCAGTACTGCTTTTGTAAAAGGTTTAATTAATGGAAGAAATGATGGTAAATTTTATCCAAATGAGAAAATTCAGCGCAAGGATATGGCAGTGATTATTCAAAATGCTCTAAAATTTACTGGCATGACTATTGATATCTCTAACGCTGACTCAATTCTTTCAATGTTCAAGGATGAAAGCATTATTTCAAATTATGCAAGAGAAGCCACATCTATATGTGCTGATGCCGGTATTATCATGGGAAGAGAAACTAAAAACTTTGACCCTGATGCAAATGCAACTCGTGCCGAAGCAACTGCAATAATAGAAAGAATGCTTAAATTCATTGAATTTATGGATTAATTCCATAAAAATTCTCTATCCTAATATAAAAAACAGACGATGAGAGTTTAACTCTATCGTCCGTTTTTTATATTTTAATATAGAAGTTTTTATATAAATTAAATTATTTATCTTTCATTTTGGTGGTCAATTCTGTCTTGATAATTGTCATCCTTTAATCCAAATACGGCTCTTGAGCTTTCAGCTTGTGGATCATGAGTAATATGCTTGGAGTGGAACTTTCCATCTTCCTTTTTATTATTTCTTGTACTTTTCTTTTTATTGTCTGTCATATAACTCTCCTGTAAATATTTTTACAGAAATAAAAGTGTTATGTCGTGTTACTTATTATTACATTGTTCTATGTGTTTGATAATTTAGTTAATGAAGCCTCTAAAAATCTTAATCCACTTTTATTTCTTTTAGTAATCTTATTTTAACCTAATTTTTTTTTTTGATACTTAAATCAATTTTCCAATCAATAAATTTTTTAACTATTATTTTTACAAATAAAAGATAAATAGCTATTATAAATATGTTCAAAATTTATTTTGAAAAATTAAAATTTACTCTAGCTTATTCTCTTTTATTTCTACATCTCTTAATCTAGCAGTAAGCCCTAAATTTTATGATTCAACTTCTATGAGCGTTACTTTTATCCATAATTTTAAAATATCTGTTAATACCAGCTTATTGACTGTTAATTGATATTCATAACCATCAAGCTTTAAAATCCTTTTATCAATAACCTGCTGAAGAATTTCCACATCAAAACCTTTGACTTCCTTCCCAAGAGATGAACTGAATTTTTCCTTAATAGATTTTTCGATTTCAATATTATTAATTTGGCTAATCTGCTCTTCGCTTAAATTAATAAATTCCAATATTACCTGAACATCCTTTAGCACGGTATTTCTATTATTTATCGATTTTTCAAGTTTAGAGAGTTTTTCCTCCTTATCAGTGATGACGTTCTCCAAATATGCTATTTTTTGATAAAACATATCCATTCTGACACTAACAAGAGTACTGATAGACACTGCACCAAATATAACTCCCCACAATAAGCCTGTTATAAAACAAAGGACTAAGGAATAATGCTTTTTATTCATTTTCCCCATATAGCACCGCACCTTTGTAGTAATCTAATAAACTCATATCCCATATTTGCTCCGGTCAGAGATATAATTATAAATAGTGCTTGTTTTATTAATGTTCGAATTTCACCATCGAATATCCCTTTTTCTATAACTGCAAATGACGAAAATGTTCCTCCCAGAGAAGCGGCGATAGCCCATATTTTTATTGAATTGGCTACCTCCACCATTACCTTATAAGGAGGTTCATTGGTTAATACTGCTCCTAACCCAGAACAAAGTGAAGCTCCAATTACTACTCCAAATGCTATTAGAAAGTTTTGTATAATACTTGTATAAAAAGAAGACATTTCATCACCATACCTTATTTAATAATATAAGGTATGATTAATAAAATGTCTTTATGATAACACTATTAAATCTGTTCTTTAATTAATCCAATTCTATATGCATCTAGAAGCATCTGCAAATCCTTTATTTGAACCTTTATCTCTTCTCCGTTGTCTGTATCACCCACTCTTTTTCTTTCAACCTCTTTTTCTAACACGATTGTTGTTGAGTGAATGTCTTTTTCTTCTTCGATTGCTTTTTGAGTAGATTCAAATGGATCATGTGATACCAATATTAGTCCATAGGAATTATATATAAGTGTATAGCCTGCAATTCCTGTAGTATCTTGGTAAGCTCTTGAAAAGCCTCCATCTATGACTATTAGCTTTCCATTAGCCTTTATTGGGCTTTCTCCATTTTTACACTTAACCGGTACATGACCGTTGATTATATGAGATGTTTCAGGAATTAATCCAAATTCCTTAAATATTAAATTGCACATTTCTTCACTGTCTTCTAATTTAAAATATGGATTCTTCTTTTCCTTATGAGTTTCTTTGTCATCAATGAAATATCTTTCAAAGGTGGTCATCTTATCCTTGCCAAACAGCGGAGAGTCTTGACCGGTCCACAAATACCACGTCATGTCCATACCATAAAGCTTTCCTTCAGGATTGTTTTTATGAAAATAACCTTCTCTTACTAAGATTTCAAGTCTGTCAAAATATTCTTTGCCGCTGTATTCCCTTCCTGATGAACCTATTTTTATTGCTTTAAAAGTTCCATCCTCATTAACCGGAATACATCCGTGATATAGCAAATTAGAATTTACTTTCAAATACATACTGCCATTTGACAATAAAAATCTGATATGTCTTTGAAGCTTTTCACTGTTTAAAAATGAAAACTTCAACTTATCTACAACTTCTCTTTCTTCCTTTGTCAAAGCATATGGATTGTTCGGGTCTATGGTTGGAAATTTAGAATCATTGAGCTTGTATATTTTTCCACATCTTTCAACGGTTCCTTCTACATAATTTATCTTGTTTAATAAAAGCCTATCCTCCATGTTATAATGGGGACGTCTTACTATTACTTCACCTTCAAGCTTAAATTGTATTATTGAAATAGCCTTGTGCATCTGTGCTATAAGCTTTAAATCTCTGTCACTTAAAACAACATTCCCTTCAATCTTTGGCTTAAACTGCAAACAATCATCATCACTGTAAAATTCCATGGCGAATGTAGCCAGTGGAAGCAAGTTGATACCATAACCATCTTCAATAGTATCAAGATTTGCATATCTGGTGCAAATTCTTATAACTGTAGCAATGCACGCTTCATGTCCGGCAGCAGCACCCATCCACAGCACATCATGATTTCCCCACTGTATATCAACAGCATGATAATTTAATAATGTTTCCATAACCTGATCCGAACCAGGGCCGCGGTCAAAAATATCCCCTACAATATGCAGTCGGTCAATAACCAGCCTTTGAATAAGCTTTGACATTGAAATAATAAATTCATCTGCTCTTCCAACCTTAATAATTGAGTTAATTATTTCGCTGTAGTATTCTTCTTTGTCATATTCCTCATGACCCTTGTGCATAAGCTCTTCAATTATATATGCAAATTCAGGAGGCAGTGCTTTTCTAACTTTCATCCTTGTATATTTGAAGGCTGCTTTTCTACTTACCTCTATTAATCTGTAAATAGTAATTTTGTACCACTCATCAATATTTTCTTCCTGATTATGTATGATTTCAAGTTTTTGCTCAGGATAATATATGAGTGTCGCAAGGCTTTTAATATCCTTTTCGCTCATTATTTCTCCAAAAACTTCAGTAATTTTACGCTTAATATTTCCCGAACCATTTTTCAGCACATGATTAAAGGATTCATATTCTCCATGGATGTCTGACAAAAAATGCTCTGTTCCTTTTGGAAGATTTAGTATCGCTTGTAAATTGATAATTTCTGTGCAACAAGAAGCTATCGTAGGAAATTGCTTAGACAAAAGCCTTAAATAACGTATTTCCTCATTCAAATCCTTTTCTGCATCTTCAATTGAATATTGCATAACACTTCTCCTTAAAAAGATATTCTCCATTATCGGATTATTGTTCTTAAAAGTTATATTTATATTATACCATAAATATTAAAAATGTCATACTATTTACCAACATATTTCCAATAAAAATGAGTTGTTGCATAAAAAATACTCTGAAAATATTACTTCAGAGTATTTTTTTAAAACTATTTTTATCCGCCACCAACTGGAGGAAAAATAGAGAGATAATCTCCTTCTGATGGTACAGTATCCAAGTTTGCATTAATTCCTTTATTAAGAATTATAGCAACATCTTTTTCATTAATATCGAGGTCTTTTAAAATATCCTTGATTTTAGTTTCTTCTTCGTATACTCTTTCAAGAATTTTCCCTCTTCCTTCTCTTAAGGTGGCAAAAAGTTTGATCTGAATTTTCATACTTTCTCCTATTGGCTATCTACATGTATTCTTTAATACCTAAAGACTCCAATTTTTCTTCTGTTGGTATGCCATTTGCACTCCATCCCCTAGCTTCATAGTACTTAGGAAGAACTTCTTTAAGTTTGCTAACCCAACCTTTTGAAGGGCCTTCAGCTATCTCAACTTCTAAAAGTCTCTTAGGTAGTGTATCTTCTGATGGGTCTATACCAGCCTTTAAATTGTACAATCTTTCCAAATTCCATATCCTCTCACCTGATTCAACAAAATCACTTCCGGTAATAGTTGTTCCACTAATTGCATTATACATATCAGCATAGTCATCTGCACCTAATGCAAAAGAAGTAAACAAGCAAAGTCCTGATGAATCTATACCAGCAGTGAAGTCTTGGAATATTTTTGTCCATTCAGCTTTTCCTTCTGTAGCAAATCTGTCGAGGCTTTGTGGAAGACCTAATATTTC
>JAQSYS010000345.1 GCA_029256005.1 Sedimentibacter sp. | reverse complement strand
AAGCAAGTTAATAGGAAACATTGTTGATATGGCTAATGAAGGAGCTGTAGCTATAGAACAAATAAAAATTGGTGTAGAACAAGTATCATCTGTAGTCCAGGAAAATGCAGCTTCAGCTGAGGAGTCAGCAGCAAATAGTGTAGAACTGGCATCACAGGTAGAAAGATTAAATGAATTGATCAGTAAGTTTAAATTAAGTTAAGTAAATAAATGATTAGAGAAAACATGACTAGTAAATTAAATTTTGATAGTCATGTTTTTTATTATTTTATTTATTTTCCTCTAGACAAAACAATTAATGTAATGTTACAATAATTGTAACGATAATCAGGAGGTATTTTTATGGTGAATGATAAAATAATAATTACATCAGACAATGATCTGAAAGTTGTAATGTCGCCTATAAGGCAAAAAATAATGAAATTTATGCGTTTTGAAGGCAGGCCAGTAACATCAAAATATATTGCAGATAATTTAAACATAACCCCTTCATCTGCTCGTCATCATATAAAACTATTGGAACAATTAGGTATAATTGTAACTGACCATTGTGAAGTCATAAATGGTATTACTGCAAAATATTTAACCATAACTGACAAAACAATCAGCCTGGGACAAAATATAAATGATGAACTTTCAGAAGAACGTGATATTTTAGCAAGAAATATGATTTATGAAACATACAATGGCTATCAAAATCTTTTAAAAGATAACAGAAATCTGCTTACAGATGAATTTAATAAGGGTAATAAATTTGCAGATGTTTTATCAGGTGTTGTTCACTTAACTGAAAAGGAATCAAATGAATTGTATGACATAGTAAATAATTTTATTCATAGTCATTCTAAATCAACTGAAGGTTCTCACCCCTTTGAATATGCTTTAATAGCATACAGAGCAGATTTAAAAGGAAATGAGGAGAAGTAAAAAATAATGAGAGTGAAATTATATTCCTTAATAGTCTTTCTTAAGTCATTTTCAATGGGACTTTTAATTCCTGTTTTAAGTTTAGTGTTTATTGATAAAGGTGCTTCATTAAGCAATATATCTATTATTATGGGAGTATATTCTTTAACAGTAGTAGTATTGGAACTGCCCTCAGGAATATTAGCCGATGTAATAGGCAGGAAGAAAGTATTTTGTCTTTCTTTAATTGTTTCACTTATTGGATATTCAGTAATTCTGTTTGGTCGAGGTATGATTTTTCTATGCATTGGTATAATATTTTACGGAACCAGCAGAGCCCTTTCTTCCGGTTCGTTTGATGCTTTGTTTATAGACTCTTATATTGAAACATTTGGAAGGGATAAGTTACATAAAATTACCGTTCGACTATCTGTTTAGATTCTTTGGGTTTATCTTTAGGAGCATTGACTGGAGGGGTATTACCTAAGTTCTCGCAAAACTTAATTGTGAATGTTGGAACTTTTGATTTAAACCTGATTGTTGAAATATTTATAATTATTATAGTCATGTTATTATCTGTTGTTTTTATTTCTGAAAACCATAAATCTGAAACAAAAAAACATATTTCATTAAAAGAACATATAGAGGACATTTCATTGTCTGTTATGAAAAACAAAACAATAAAGTGTATTTTTATTGCTGCATTTGCAACAGGATTTTTCTTATTAACCATAGAAACATACTGGCAGCCGCATTTTACGTCGCTTTTATATGATAAAAGCATGTATTGGCTTCTTGGAATTATTTCTTTTTTGTGCTTTACATCAAGTATATTGGGAAGCATTGTATCAGAAAGATTAATTGAAAAGTACAATTTAGACTTAAAAAAATCGTATTTAATCCTTCGAACCATGCTTGCAGCATCATTGATTTTTGCAGCTCTTCAATTAAATGCATATTCATTTATTGTTTTTTATACTTTAATATATTTGTTTTTAGGAATGATAAATGTACCTGAAAATGTTATATTAAATTCTGAAATTCCAAGCAATATAAGAGCATCTGTATTGTCAGTAAACTCATTAATAATACAGTTAGGCGGATTAACAGGTTCTTTTATTAATAGTTTCATAATAAATTATATATCAATACCGGTATTGTGGATGATTGCAGCTGGCATAATATTTATTACCATATTGATTATATCAAAACATTTTTTGTTTAATAAACAAAGTGAAATGCAAGACGATTGAAATAAAAAATTGATGCCTAAAATACATCGACATCAATTTTTTTGCTATTTAATTTATTGCAACGATTAATCTTCCACAGGGCGTACATTGCATATATTGTCACAACAAATTACTATTATACCGCCGCCTATATATTCCATTATAAGAAGATTGTCTCTTACATCCAGAATTTCTCCTACTGCATTGTAGTAGGATGGGCATTTGGTTTTTATTATTACAGTTCTTCCCTCATAATCATTGAGGAGTGTATCACAAATACTACAATAATTTTCGCGTTCAATCATTTGCCTTCTCCCCCTTTTGCATTGACGAAAGATCCTGAAAGTGTAACCCTTTCCTTTTCTTCAACCTTGTTTATGAGTTCTGCCATGCTCATAGGTCCGTTTGTATCAAGAGTTGGGAAGAAAACTTCAAAGATATCTTCACAATTAGCTGTAAAAATTACATCGCCGCCACTTGGAGCATCAT
>JAQSYS010000344.1 GCA_029256005.1 Sedimentibacter sp. | reverse complement strand
GATGGCGTGGAATTATTAAGGCTGTCCAATACCGATTCGCTTACAGGAATCTTCAACAGGGCTAAATTTGACGAAGAATTTAAAAAGTGGACCGATTACTGCAATACATATGAAAACGATATTTCTTTGGTGTTTTTCGACATTGACAATTTTAAAAGAGTTAATGATAATTATGGACATATGGCTGGTGACAAAGTTCTCAAGGACATTGCTTTATCAATTCAAAGTAAAATCAGGAGCACAGATATTTTTGCAAGGTGGGGAGGAGAGGAGTTTGTAATTCTTCTTCCAAATACGGGCAACGATCAAGCAGCAGAAATGGCGGAACGCATGAGAATTGCAATAGAAAAAATTACATGCAGCGAGTGTGGTAATATTACTTGCAGCTTCGGAATAGCAACTTTGAGAAAAAATGAAAGCACAGATTCTTTTATAAAGAGAGGGGACAAACTTCTTTATGAAGCTAAAAGGTGCGGAAAGAATAAAGTAGTATATGAAACTGAAATTTTTGAGGAAGCGTGATAATAGTATTTAGAAAAGAATCCTGCAAATAAAAATGCAGGTTTTTTATTGCTTAATATTCTGGAAATATTATGAAATAGTTATTTTTGCGGAACAAATTTTAATAAAATTAAGTCTAATAAAAAAAAGGTTGTAAATAATATTTTTAGGAGGTATTAATATGAATATGAAAAAAATTAAAAAGGCAGCTGTTATTGGTATGTGCTGTACAATAATTTCTACAAGTACAGTATTTGCCGTTTCAAATAATTTGAATGTTAATAGTGATATTAAAATACAAATAAATAATGAGTGGGTACAGGTAAGCTTGAACCCTATCATTGAAAATGACCGTACACTTGTTCCAATACTAGAATTTATGAATAAGCTTGGTGCAAAGGTTGAAAGTGATTTAAAAGCAGGAACAATAAAAATTTACACTGACGAAATCACAATTGAATTAGCTGCCGGAAAAAACAGTGCAAAAATAATAAAAAATGATGGTGGTTCTTTAAAAGAAGAAACAATAAACTTGGAAATTTCACCAAAAATAGTTGATGAAAAAGTTTATGTGCCTCTACGTTTTGCAGCAGAGACATTGGGATTTGATGTTCAATGGGATAATTCTCTACGTGCTGTAATCATTAAAGAAGAAGGAGTTATAGTAGGAGTTGAAAGACCTGTGGAATTTGAAACAGTTGACAGACAGACTATTGACGATAATGAACTTCTGTCAAATCTGTACAATAAGAATCATATGACAAAGGGCATATTCTCAATAATTGATGGTGACTACATTTATGTACTAGTATCAGCTGGAGAAAGACCAACTGGCGGTTACAATCTGGAGGTTGATAGTATAACTGAAGTGACTCCGGGAACTGCATATATACATGCAACATTAAACTCTCCTGCTGACGGAAGTGTAGTTACACAGGTGTTGACATATCCAAATGTAATGGTTAAGTTTAACAAAGGCAATATACAAAACATCCAATGGGATATGTCAGGAGATATAAATCAAGACGAAGCAGAAAAAAATGAAGTGATAAAATTTGTGCAAGGCTTTGGCGGTCAATTAAAAATGGTTTCATTATTGGCTCCTGAAGATATATTAAAAGAAACAATGAATGAATACTATGGTGATTATGTTTCAGCAGAATTAATTGAAAGATGGCTTGCTGATCCTGTCACAGCTCCAGGTAAACTCACATCAAGCCCTTGGCCTGGAAGAATAGATGTATTGACAGTAGAAAAAACAGCTGAAAATAAATATGTTGTAAAGGGAAATATTGTAGAATTTACAGGCGTTGAAATGGTAGAAGGCGGCATTGCAGCAAAAAGAGAAATAACCCTTAACGTCAATGAAATTGATGATAAATGGGTGATTGTTGAAGCCAAACTTGGAGAATATGCAGCAGATAATGAAGCTTCAGTTGTATATAAAAATGAAGAATATGGATTCAATTTCACATTGCCAGAAAGCTGGAAAAATTACACCATCCAAAACGATATGTGGAAGGGAACTTCATTAACTGAAGAAAATAAGGATATTTCAGGACCGATTGTGTATATTAGACATCCTGAATGGACAAAGGATAATCCAAGACAGGATATTCCTGTAATGATATTTAAGACTGAGCAATGGAATGCACTGACAAATGAAGAATTCAGCGTAGGTGCAGCTCCTATTAGTCCAAGCAAGTTAGGCGAAAACTCAACATATGTTTTTGCGCTACCTGCTCGTTACAATTATGAGTTTTTAAAAGGTTTTGAGGAAGTAGAGAAAATTTTAGAAAGTAATCCGTTGAAAGCATTTGAAGTAAAATAAAATGTATTAGCAAAAAGCCGCATGTTTAACAAGCATGTGGCTTTTTGTTATGATTCTTAGTTGGAACTATTAAACAAAATAATACGTCTAATTAATTAATCTCTATTTATTGTGGAAAATAAAGTAAAATTGTGAGATAATTAATATAACAGGTAAGTAGTATGATGAGCGGAGGTTTATAATGGAAATAATTTTTTATGGGCTTGTTTTATTTCTTTTCTACGGAATAATCAGAAACGCTGTAGAAGCAGGAACATACAATGCACTTGTGAAGTTTGATAAATATAAACAAAATCAA
>JAQSYS010000343.1 GCA_029256005.1 Sedimentibacter sp. | reverse complement strand
GAAATGTACGATATGTGGAGAGATAATAGAAGGTGTTGAACCGCCAGAAAGTTGCCCAGTATGCGGAGTGGGACCTGAATTGTTCATTAAGTTGGAAGAGACACAGGCAAGCGACGAAAAGGTAAAATCAAATAAAAATGAAAAGATAGTTATTATTGGTGCGAGTGGTGCTGGCATGGGAGCTGCAGTAGAAATTCGTAAAAGAAATAAAAAATGCAATTTAACTATTATTTCAAAGGAAGATGTAAAAGGTTATTATAGACCACAGCTTTCTAAAATGCTTAGCAATGAAAGCGTGACTATTGAATCGATGACTATTAGAGATGATGAATGGTTTGAGGAAAACAATGTAAATTTGTTGTTAGACAAAGTAGTTGAAAGAATTGATACGGATAACAAGAAAGTAATATTGGAGAATGGCGATGAGATAAGCTATTCAAAACTCATTATTGCTTCAGGTGCCGAAGTGTTTGTTCCACCTTTTTCAGGAAGAGAAAAAATAGGAGTTTTTACACTTAGATATGCAAAAGATGGAAAGGATATAAAGGAATATGCAAAGGATAAGAAGACAGGTGCTGTAATCGGAGGCGGAGTTTTAGGTTTAGAGGCCGCTAATGAACTTAGAAATTTAGGACTAAATGTTACAGTAATTGAAGTTGCTGACAGAATTTTGCCAAGGCAGCTTGACTCTGATGCTTCCAGAATATTGGAGGACATAGTAATTAAATCTGGTGTTATATTTAAGAAAGGCGTTGGTACTAAAGAAATCATAGGAGAAAATAGGGTAAGGGGTATTCTGCTGGATAATGGCGAGATAGTTGATGCTGAAGTGGTTATAGTTTCAACAGGTATCAAGGCAAATTGCAAAATTGCTGAAGGAACTGATATTGAAATTAAAAGAGCTATCGTTGTAAATGAAAAAATGGAAACAACCGCTAAGGATGTATATGCATGTGGTGACTGTGTAGAATATAACGGAATAAATTATGCTCTGTGGAATGAAGCAATTGAACAAGGCAAGACAGCAGGAATAAATGCAACAGGCGGTAGTTATGTTTATAAAACAATCATACCTTCCACTACTCTTAAAGCATTTGGTTCAAGTGTGTTTTCTATTGGTGATGTTGGATCTAACCCTAATATTGATTATGAGATCTTTGAAGAATTTGATGGCAAGAATTACAAAAAATTGTATTTTAATAACAACATTTTGTCAGGTGGAATATTAATAGGTGATATATCAAAGACGGTTATTTTAATAGAAGGTTTTGAAAAAAGTAAAAATATGGAAGAAATGATAGAAAAATTCAAATCATAATTTGATAGATTTACTATATTAAAATGCATGGCCATATTCATATGGTATGCATTTTTTTTATTTTTGAAGACACGTTATGACAAATTATTTTTAAATAGTACTTTATAATGAATAACAGAATTGCTGATAAAAGCATGCAATTAGCTGTATGCCATAATTAAACGAAATTGCTTTTCTATTTTTGTTATTTATGACTGACAAGTTAATCGTATTCACGTTGACTATTGTTACTAAAGTTGGCGTGAATTTATTAGGTCACGGCAAATATATGAAGCACTATAACACAATTATGCGAGGTGGAGATGGTTTATTATATTGAATATGTCTTCGCTGAAAATTTTTTAATAGACTTTATCCTGTTATTTGTTACAGGTAAACTTATTAAAAGAGTTATTGTATACAGAAGACTTATAGTGGCCTCAATCATTGGTGCATTGTATGTTATTTTGACTGCATACATCGGCAAAGAATTTATGACTTATTTTATTGTTAAACTAAGCGTCTCAGTTTTAATGATAATGATTGCTTTTGACTCTAAGGGAGTTCTTACAAATGTAAGAGTGATACTGTGTTTTTACATAACATCATTGATAATGGTTGGAGTAATATCAGCATTATATTATTTGGCTTATGATAAGTTAACAGTGAATGTAATTATATTTTCGTGTTTCGTAGGATATGTTTTATTACATTTCTTTTTTAGAGAAATAAAAGGGAGAATTGAAAAAAGCGATTATATCAGAACAGTTACAATTAGCAATGGAGGAAACAATAAAACTCTCAGGGCCTTTATTGATACAGGAAATGAGCTTATTGACCCGATGACAGGAAAACCAGTAATTGTTACAAATATTGAAAGTATAAGAAATATTTTGGGTGAGGAATTATATAAACAAATTTTAAACTTCTATGACAATAGAGATAACAATTATGAAAGACTGTTAACTGAAAACAAGGACGTTAATCTTAGAATTATAAGATATAGCACAATAAGCAGTAAGAATGAATCAATGATTTGTCTGACTCCTGATGAAATTCAAGTAAAAACAAATGATAATCATATAATAACTGCAGATGCAGTTATTGGAATTTATCCAAAGAAAATAAGCCATAGGGAGGACTATGATGCACTGCTGTTTAATAAAATACTAGAATGGGAGAAGGAGCAAAACAATGAGTTTGTTAAATCATGTTAAAGATTTTTTTAGAAAAATATTTAACTTTGTAATAGATAAGCTGGGAAGAGTAAATGATATATTTTATATCGGAGGAAGCGATACGCTACCACCGCCTTTATCCCAGGAAGAAGAAAA
>JAQSYS010000342.1 GCA_029256005.1 Sedimentibacter sp. | reverse complement strand
GAGTTAAACAGTAATATAAAATATATTAGTGGAACCTTGTCTGAAGTCAGCGGTGAAAATAAAGTTGAGGCTGTACTGGTTGGAAACGAAAGGATTCAGACTGATGCAGTATTTATGCTGAGAGATGCGGTTGCACCTACAGCATTGATCGATGGCTTAAAGACAGAAGGAAACTTCATTGCAATAAACAGAAATATGGAAACAAATATTGATGGTGTATATGCAACCGGAGATATTACAGGAAAACCACTACAGCTTTCTAAAGCTGTTAGCGAAGGTTTGATTGCTGCACAGCATGCAGCTTCACAAATAGATAAAAATAAGGAAAATTAAAGGAGAAGAAAATGACAGAAAAAATATTATATGTAAATAGTACAAAGGAATTTGATGATTTATTAGCTAAAGAAAAATATGTATTAGTAGATTTTTGGGCTACATGGTGCGCTCCATGTAGAATGATTGCACCTATAATAGAAAAAATAGCAGATCAATATGATGGAAAAGTCACTGTCGCAAAGGTGGATGTTGATCAACAACAGGAGCTTTCAATTCGTTATGGAATCTCAAGCATTCCTACAGTAATATTTTTTAAGGAAGGTAAAATTGCATCAAAGGAAATAGGTGTAAAACCTTTAAATTCATTTACAAAAATGATTGAAAGTAATATTGCTTAAATCTAAAATGGAACGACATTAGTCGTTCCATTTATTATTATAATTTATAAGTTTTCAGCCATATTTACCAAATCCTCAGACATGCTTGACAAAGATTGTATTGAAGCACTGACTTCTTCTGTTGATGCGGCAATTTGAGTCAATATTAAAGATAATTCTTGACTTTGTTTGCTGACCTTTTCATTTTCATCTTTTAATTTTTCTAAAATATCATTTATTTTTTGAGTTGAAGTTGAGCTATTTTCTGCTAACTGACTAATTTCGCTTGCAACAACATTAAAACCTCTTCCTGCATTTCCGGCACGTGCAGCTTCTATTGATGCATTAAGACCTAATAGTTTGGTCTGTCTTGATATATTGTACACAGCATCGACAATTTTATCAGTATCTTTTACAGATTGAAGATTTACTTCAGTTACTTGTTCCATTTGATAACTTAGACTTGCAACCTTTTCTAAACCAGACGCATTATCTGTCATTGCTGATGTTATTTGCTCAATAACAGTAGATAAATTTTGAGCCATATCAACCAGCTTTTCCTTAGAATCCAATGATTCTGCAACTATTATACATCCTATTACTTCATAACCATCAAACAATGGTATTGCTCTTCCTATGTATGGTATTCCATAAACTTCACGAGGTACAACTCTTGTAACTGATTTTTTTGATTGTATAGCCTCGATAGCAACGGAGCCGTCCTTAAGAACTTCTCCCTTTTGAAGATTTAAATTTATCGTCTTTCCTGGTCTTGCTGTTATGATTTTTTCTGTGTCGCTTACTGCGATATTAAAATCTGCAGTCACTAAACTTTGAAATATACTTGTAAAATCTCCAAGTATATCTAAATGCTCTTTTTTCATTTGTCCTCCAAGATTAAGGTTTAACCGATTAAAGTTTAAGTTTTCACAAATCAAATAATAGCATATATTTACATATTTATCAACCTATTTAGGAAATTAGCCATAAATGTTTATTAATGAATTAAACGATTAATATACATTACTTAATTCATATTTTAAAAGTCCGTACAAAAATAAATCATATCTTTTTCCATCTCTTAAAACAAACTCTCTAAATGTGCCCTCTCTTTTAAATCCAGCTTTTTCGTATAAAGCAATGGCTGCATGATTAAATTCCAGAACATTAAGCTGGATTCTATAGAAATCCAATTCATTAAACCCATATTCAAGTAATAGATTCAACGCCTCCTTGCCATATCCTCTACCTCTGATATTTTTATCACCAATACCAATGAATAGTGTAGCTACCTTATTTTCTTTTACTATATCATCAAATCCGGCAATCCCTATGATTTGGTTGTTTTCTTTTATTTTAATTGCAAACACTACTGATTCTTCATTTTTTTCATAATCATTAAATGTCTTATCTACTTCCTCTTTTGTTTGAGAAATAGGCGGCATGTAATCATATGTCCTTAAGAAATCAATATCTGAAAACCATTCATAAATATATTGCATATCATTTGTTTCTATTTTTGTTAAAGATAATTGAGAGGTGTTTTCTTTTTGTTTGTTTAATTTCATAGTATAATCCTTTTACTGTAATTATAAATTAACTTTATTCTATTGATTTATTTGTATATTGTCAAATAAAAAATGGTTCTTTCATTTAACAAACCGTTCATTTGAAATCAATTTGTTAAACATAAGAACCATTTATATACTATAAGTCTAGTGTTGGATAAATAATCTCTATCCATACTTCGTTTAGATTTTCATCCCAAGAATTTATGTGACTATTTATTGCTTCAACCATTGCTTCATAATACCACATATCTTCCGTTAAGTCTGGAAATACCTTTATATTCCCTAATATATTTTCCTTATGTACATTTCTGCCTAAGATATTATTTACAAGAGTAACAAATTCTGCTCTTGTTATATATTGATCAGGCTTAAAACTTCCATCAGGATATCCCTTAACCCAACCCTTTGCTGCAGAAGA
>JAQSYS010000341.1 GCA_029256005.1 Sedimentibacter sp. | reverse complement strand
ACTATTTGCGGGTGTAGCTTAGTGGCAGAGTTCCGGCTTCCCAAGCCGGCTGTGTGGGTTCGATTCCCATCACCCGCTCCAAAAGAAAAATGTGCTGTTTAACAGCACATTTTTTATATAATAGGAAACTTTTTTATATTGAATATATGTCAGAAAATTCTATGTTTATCTTTTCAGATTTATTGTCTAAAAACTTGATGCTTTTTTTATTTTCAACATCATTGACGAGTTTTGCTGGCAGAATTACTTTAAATGTGCTGCCTTCTCCCAACTTGCTTTCCACTTTTATTTCACCGCCATGCATTTCAACCAGTGATCTTACCAGAGCTAATCCAATACCGCTGCCTTCTGCATTTCTTGAAAGCGTCTTGTCTATCTGATGAAACCTTTCAAATATCGCATCAAGATATTCTCTTTCCATTCCAACTCCATTGTCCTTGACGTCTATCTCAACATAATTTCCCTTATCCTGCACGGTTACCGCTATTTCATTGCCCTTGTCGGAAAATTTAATTGCATTGGACATTAGATTTAATATTATTCTTTCAATTTTATAGGAATCAACTGCCATTATTTTTTCTTCTGTATCGGTGTCGAAAATGACATTAAGGCCATTACCTTCAATATAATGATATATTGACTGCACTATGTCTTCAACAAGCTCAACAATATTCACATTTTCAAGGTTTAAATCCAGATGTCCGGACTCAATTTTAGACAAGTCCACTATGTTATTCACAAGCTTTGTAAGCCTGTAGCAATTTTGTTTGATTATTTTCATATTCCTTTCAAATGATTCTTTGTTTGTTTCATTCAATCCTTCCGACATCTGCATGTTCATAAGCTGGTTTGCGCTGAAAATTACATTCAATGGAGTTTTAAGTTCATGGGTTATGTTTATGAAAAATTCTTCTTCCATTTTTAATGATTCTTTTGCAAGATTTTTTTCAATCACTTCATTTGTTACATCAATGCACAATACTGCAAGTTCAGCTATTTCATTGTTTAACCTGAATACGGGCTGAAAAATAACCCTGTAATACTTTTCTTCACCGGAAATTGAAACCTGTATTGCATGTGAGTAATTGAACATTTTATTGCTCAGTCTTGACTCATCATTGAACATTTCAATTATACGGTCAATTTTTATGAATTTTTCATCAAAGCACTCATAAATGCTAGTTCCGACAATTTCATCCATGTGCAGAAGCTCCGGAAAAACTGCCTTCAAAACTTCATAAAACATTCTATTTATACCCACAACATGTAACTTAGGATATGATACCCTCAGAAAACCCATATTCATGCTGTTTATAATGCTGTTCAGTGTGTCATATTGAGTCTGGAAGTATAGATGTTCCTCATATCTTACCCTTTCTGTAACGTCACTGAGCAATACTATTGACTTATCAACATTTCCATACTCATCATATATGGGAGATCCATTAGCACTGAAGTGATGTTCACCATAAGGGCCTTTACTGGAAAAGATAAAATTTTTAACCGTCTCACCTTTTTGTATTCGTGGGAGGGGCATCTTTGCAAGTTTCATTTCTTTTCCTTCCAGATCAAAGTATTTTGTGTAAGCCAGTGTGTCTCCCACCTTCTTCATTGAATCTGCCTTATATGTGATTTCTTTTGCCTTTTTATTCATTTTTATGTAGTTGCCTTCATTGTCAACTATAAACAATCCGTCAGACATATTTTCAAATATCGCTTCTAACTGCTTGTTTTTTTGTTCTATTTCCTTTCTCTGAACAACTCTTTTAGTAACTTCCAAAATAGACATCAATATATATTTCTTTTCATTTTCATCAGGTATGGTAACCAGTGATATGTTCCAGAAGGTTGTACTCCTTTTCAGGTTAAATATTTCGTGCTCTTCTTCAAAGTAAGGCATACCGGTAACTATAACCTGGTTAAACAAATCATGCATTTTACTTTTTTCAAAATCCGTTACAATTTCACTTATTTTTTTTCCAAGACATGTTTCTATATTGTTGTAAGGTTCATCCAATGTATTGATAAATTCCTGATTCACCTTGAGAACTGTCAGATCCGGGCAGCTCATTACTATAAACCCTGTGTTATTTTCTGTGTTAAGCTTTTCCACTACATTGAAGCTTTTGTTGTAATTGTATCCTTTTTCTGCTTCAAAAATAATCAAACACTCACCTTCATCCATATCAACGCATTCTATAGCTACCTCAATAGGTTCTAGAGACTTTCCAAATATGAATATTGATTTGCTGTCATTTATGATTTCATGTCCCAACTGAAAATTTGATTTTAATTTTTTTTCTATATAATCGATTGAATGACCTGTAACTTCTTCACTGCAAAATCCCGTAAGCAAGGTAAATTGCTCTCCTGTTTGTATAACAACACCTTCTTTTACCAACAAAAAAGGCTTGTCTGAAAATTTATTCAATTCCTTCTGCATAGTACCCCCTCATCTGATAGTTTTTATTATTATAACACACAATATTTAAGTATACTTTACTTTTATGTTAAGTTTCTATTAATAATACATTAGTACGTATCCATGAAAAAAGGATGCCCAAAACGACATCCTGCATAACATTTGAAATGCTGTATTTTTGCTATGGAGCTACCGGCCGGAATCGAACCGGCGACCTACGCA
>JAQSYS010000340.1 GCA_029256005.1 Sedimentibacter sp. | reverse complement strand
AAAGAGTCTATTGAAACTAAAAGGCTCTGATGATGAAATTGATGTACTCATAGGAAACAGAGAAGCTGTTATTTATGACAAAAATACTGATAATCAAGGGTATTATGATTGTCATTATGTGGTTGATATGTATTCTGAAATAAAGAAGCAATATGACGAGTTGTCTAATCTAGGCATAAATAATAGCGGCATTGAAAATGTTATAAATACACATATTCGCAGTTTGTTTAAGAAGTATAGTTATTATAATGAGATTGATGATTCAAATAACCTAGAGCAGCTTTCTAAAATTGTAAATCCAAAAATCATTGACCTGGTTACTTATTTTTTGAATACCTGTAAAAAGGAGCTTGGAAGAAACTATAAATCAAATGTATTTTATGGTCTTTGCTTACATATCAATTCATTATTGACCTTGAATTTTAATAATCAGCGTGTAGACAACGATCAAATTGTTAAAATAGTTCAAGATTATCCCCAGGAATATGCTGCAAGTGTACAATTTGCTGCCATATTAAAAGAAACCATGGATTTAGCCTTACCTATTCATGAGATTGTCCTTATTGCCATGTTTTTAATCGAATCAGATGAAAGTAATGATAATGGTCGTCCGGTATTGCTTTATATTATGCATGGTAGTGGCACTGCTTCTTCTTTAAGAGATGTTACCAACAGCTTAACTCAATGTCATAATGCATATAGCTATGATATGGCTTTGGATGTTGGCACAAAACAAGCTATGGAAGAAATTAAATCACTTATCGAGAAAATTGATAGTGGACAAGGGGTTATTGTCATATACGATATGGGATCTATAAAGACAATGCTTGATATGATTTCTGAAGAAATAGATGTTAAAATTAGATATATTAATATTCCTGTTACTTTAATTGGCATTGATATTGCAAGAAAATGTTCAATGGAAAGCGATATTGATTATGTGTACCATATGGCTAATTTAGAAATGAATAATATGAGAAAAAATGAAGAAAAGCATAACAATATTATTATTACCCTTTGTCATACAGGAGAAGGTGGTGCGCTGCAATTAAAACGCTATATCGATCAGTATTCAAAGCTAGGCATGAAAGCAATTGCACTATCAATATCTTCACGCAATGAACTTTTAAGAGAAGTTTCAGCACTTAAAAAAACATATAATATACATAGTTTTGTGGGTACCTATGATCCGAAATTATTTGGTATTCCCTTCATTTCTATAGAAAAAGTTTTTAAAAGTTCCAAAGAAAATTTAGATCGAATACTTATGTTTGAGCCTGTTAATTCATCTTCCTTTAATTACAATGATATATATCAATATTTGGAAGAACAATTTAAATACGTATCAATATCTAAACTCAAAACTGTATTACCAAATATTATTGATGAGTTTAGTTTGCATTACACACTAAGTGAAGATCAAAGAATGGGATTGTTTATGCATTTAGCTTGCTTGGTAGAAAGACTGTTAGAAGGCAAATCAGTAAGCAATAATGCTGATAAAAGCAAGATTATTTCTGTATTTGAAGAGGACTATGAAGCTATTGTTAAAATCTTAAAAACTTTAGAAAAGACCTTCAAGGTTATAATAGATGATAATGAAATTGCCACTATTATCATGATTGTAAAAAAGATATAAAAAATAATGAGAATTTGAAATGCCCCCTGTCTATTTGACAGAGGGCATTTCACGTTTCTTAAACTATATTAAATTATTTAGAAAATAATTTCTTTAGATGCTTATGTTCTACTGGTTGAGGAGGAGCAGGTTCTACAATTCCGTCTCTAATTTTCATAATCTTATTCTGGATATCATAGAGAGTGTCTGTCATCCTTCCGTAATAAACAGCTTCACTAAACATTCTCATGAATTTGTTTTGCTTTGCATTCTCAAAACTGTCAATATGCTGATTAAATATGACTTTTAAGCCATCAGCAACTACTTCAGTTTCATAGGAAATTGTAATTGTGTCAGCGATTGATTTGATTTGCGACTTGTAAAATGCATCTCTTCTATAATCTAATATGGATATATCAATGCGTGTATGAGCGTTATTATCATATTTTGAATAATTCAGTCCTTTCTTAATATCTTTTACGCCTAGCTCTTGGCTTGTACATTGATAAATATTAGCTAAGAGATCCTTTTCAAGAAAATCATAAAACTCTTTTTCGGTTACCTTTAATATTCTTGTTAGCTTCATGGATTTATTATAGCACACTCTTGGAAAATAAAAGCAAAACCTGTAAAAATGTAAAAAGCTATACTTTATAAACAGTGCAATTAAACACTAAACAAATAAAGATATAAAAATTAATACACTAAATTGATATTATTAAATAAATGCCTGTTTTCATGGAAAATAAGTGTATTTTTGAAAAAATACGAAATAAACACTGTATAAAAACTGTATAAAAGTAACTTTTAATTCCATTGAAACCGTTTTGACATATGATTTTTTATACACTAAAATGAAATTACAACAAGGACAAGTTACATAATTAGGAAAGTGAGGAATACTATATGGACGAAGGAAACGATTTAGTATCAATGACAATTATAGCTAACTCAGGAGATGCACGCTCTTTTGCATTTCAAGCCTTAGGGGAAGCTAAAGCAGGAAATTTTGAAAAAGCAAAAGAACTTTTAGCT
>JAQSYS010000339.1 GCA_029256005.1 Sedimentibacter sp. | reverse complement strand
GCAGTCAAAATATCATCTGTTCTGTGTACGTGAGCTTTTAATGGAATTTCATTTTTTAAAACCGGAAGCCAGCATTCCTTGCGAAACTCAGGTTGAAAATCAGATTCATTATTCTTTTTCATATAATGTTTGGCATTAAATAATTCTTCTCTTAATAAAGCGGCAATTGTCATTCTAGTTGAAGGTATTTTATCCATTCCGTCATAATTAGTTTTTGGATTTTCTCCAAATGCAACCTTCATGGCTGCTGGTGAAAGTACAACCATATCATCTATAGATCGCCCCTTTGTTTTTATAAATACAAATTGTCCTCCTACAACGTTAGAGCTACCCGGTCCAACCATTACTGAAGTTATTCCGGAGCAAATTGCATTATGAAATGCTGAATCCATTGGATTTATTGCATCTATCGCTCTTATGTAAGGAGTTACAGGTTCCTTCATTTCGTTACAATCGTCGCCTTCAAACCCTTTCTTTTCTTCAGCTATTCCAATATGACAGTGAGCTTCAATTAAACCTGGCATAACCCACATACCTTTAGCATCAATAATTTCTGTTATATTGTAATCTTCTTCGTTGATTTCCTTATCAACCTTATATATCTTTTTATCTTTAACCAAAATACAGCCTATTTCATAGCTTACACCGGCCATAGTGAGTATTTTGCCATTTTTTATTAATATCATATTTACCTTCTATCAATGTTTTTAACAAAAAACAAAAGAAAAAGAGTCTTCTGTTTTTTACCAGAGTTTTATTTTTTCTATTAATAGATTTTTTATACTTTAGCTTATGACTATTTATCGAATAATTTTATTACATAAACATTAAAATTAGAATAGTTGAGATGAAATTGTCAATACTTAGATGAGGAGGTGATTAGAGTGGCAAAAAATGATAATAACAAAAATAAAAATAACAATAAAAATAACAAAAATAATCAAAAAAAGAATAATGATAGCAATTTAAAAAACAATAACAATAACAACAATGACAAATAGCAGCTTGTAGCTAAAAATAAATACTTAATGAACTTTAGCAAAAAGCAAGAGATATGCTAATGCAATTATCTCTTGCTTTTTTATTGTAAATACAACATTGTACTCAAATTCCAAAAATCAATCTTTCTTAATCTTCTTCCCATGTATGAATTAAGCTTCTGTTTTGTCCTCTTGCAAATACATCTGTGCGTCTTGGTCCCCATGATATTGCTGCTGGCTCTGAATCTATATTTCCGCCGAGGTTTTCCCAGTTTTCCCAACGAGAGCCGTTCCATGTTCTCTTAAACAATCTGTTGTTTGTTCCTCGAGCAAATACATCAAGATGATTTGCTCTCTTAGAAGATACTGAAGGTCCTGATGTCAGTGTTCCTCCAAGGCTTTCCCAACCACTCCAAGCTCTTCCATCCCACCATTTATGGATTAATTCGTTGTTTGTTCCTCGTGCAAATACGTCAATTCTATTTGGTCCCCATGATATTGCAGCTGGTGATGAAGTCAATGTTCCACCAAGGTTCTCCCAGTCATTCCAACGACTTCCGTCCCACCATTTATGCCACAATGCATTATCTGTTCCTCTAACAAATGTATCTAATCGATTAGGTCCCCAGGATGCTGCTGCAGGTGCTGATGTCAATCCTCCTCCGAGGCTTTCCCATGCGCTCCAACGACTTCCATCCCACCACTTATGCCACATTGCATTGTCTGTTCCTCTTACAAATGTGTCGATACGATTTGGTCCCCAGGATACTGCTGCTGGTGCTGATGTCAATCCTCCACCAAGGTTTTCCCATTCGCTCCAACGACTTCCATCCCACCACTTATGCCACATTGCATTGTCTGTTCCACCTGCAAATACATCTATGCGATTTGGTCCCCAAGAAGCAGCTCCCGGCGCTGTTGTCAATACTCCTCCAAGGTCTTCCCAAGGTGCCCAGCCAGGTACAGGTGATGGTCCAGGTCCAGGCCCAGGTCCAGGTTGACCGTCAGTTATTAATCTAAGAATTATTTCGATAATTCTTAATATATATCTGTCTACAATATTTCTAGGTACATTTAATTGTCTAATCATAATTCCAACCCATGGATATTGGTTTTGGAATTGATTGTAAATCTGTCTTGGTGGGCGGCTTAAGTCAGCCTGATTAACCAAAAATCCAATCAAGAATAATAATAAATAATCTATTAAATTTCTATTTATACCACTTTGTTCCAATTCTCTGTATATATTATCGTTTTCTGAACGAAATCTTCTCATAATCTCTTGAGAATCTCTCTGCTGTTGTGCCATCATAAAATCAGGATCATTTAAAAATGGAAATTGAAATCCTTCAAACGGGTTCCTATACATATACAAACCTCCTATAAAATAAACTTTGTTATACTATTTTATTTGAAACTCTTTGACATGTTACTAATTTTTAAAATTATGTATCCATATATGGAACTTTATTGAAATATATTCGTCTAAATAGAAACCAGAATATAGGAGGTAGAAATTTATGAAAAAAATAATTAAGATAACATCATTATTTTTGTCAATGATTTGCTTATTTGCAATTCCTGCATTAGCGCATTAGCAAACGAAATAGATTACACACCTCAACCATATTACAATTTCTTTACAGGAACTGTGGAAGAAGTTACAAAGGTTGACGATGTGACAACAAAAATTTACTTAAAAAACAAAGATGACTTAGAAGCATACTTCATTTTGAGTGAAAACACTTATTATGCTGATGGGGTTAAAATTGAAAAAGGACTAGAGATTACAGGATATTATGAATCAGGCAAACCAATGATTATGATTTATCCACCACAATACACAATTGACATAATTACACCTGTTTATAAAGAAGGATTTGTTAAGGTAGACAAATTTGATTCAAATTTATTAAGCAAAGACAAACAATTGAAGCTTAATATTTCTGAAGAAACTGAGATAGTTTGGGAAAATAACACTCAAATTTATTGGTTTGCAAAACCGACTATAGAAGATCTTGAAACTGTACTTGGAAACAGACAAATGATTGTTTATTATGACTTCACGACAAAAAGTCTACCAGCTCAGACTACTCCAAGTAAAATAATAGTATTGTCACAGCAAGTAGAAGATAAAATCAACATAATTGTTGAAGATGTGATAATTAATGCGCCAAATGCTTATATAAATGAAGCAGGAAATGTAATGGTCCCTGTTCGTGCAATATCTGAAGCATTCGGCCATGAAGTAAGATGGAACAATGATGAAAAAAGCGTACAAATCGGCAGTGATATTTCGTTTAAAATAAACGAAACAAATTACTCAGTAGCAGGAACACTTGTAACCTTAGAAGAAGCTTCAGTTAAAGATTCTCGTACATTTGTACCGCTAAGCTTCTTCAAAGAAGTTATGAAAATTAATGTGGTGAGCTACCTTGATGATAATATAATATTACATTCAGGAAGACCTATTACAGAATAACATTATCTAATAATAAAATAATTCCCTGACTTAATAAAAGTCAGGGAATTGTTTATTTCTCTTGCTTTAAAAATTGAATTTAGAAATAAGTTCTTTTAGAATATTAGACTGACCAGATAGCTCTTCGCTAGCAGCAGCACTCTCCTCAGCGGTTGCTGCATTTGTCTGTACAACCGTTGAAATTTGTTCTATACCCTGATTTATTTGAAAAATAGCAGTAGCCTGTTCTTGCGAAGCCATTGCAATTTCATCAATTATTTCCACTGCTTCCATTGTCACTATGGCGCTCTTATCCAAAGATGCTGCTGTTTTATAAGCAATTTGCGATCCGTTATCTACAGCCTTAATTGTTTCTTCAATCAAAGCAGTTGTATTTTTAGCTGCTTCAGCCGACTTTCCAGCAAGGTTTCTGACCTCATCTGCAACAACCGCAAAACCTTTCCCAGCTGCGCCTGCACGAGCAGCCTCAACTGCAGCATTTAAAGCAAGAATATTTGTTTGAAATGCAATATCTTCAATAATCTTAATTATTTTAGAAATTTCAGATGACTTCAAAGTAATTTGTTCCATTGCTGTCGTCATTTGCTGCATCTGGTCATTACTGATATGCATTTCTTTACCGGCAAAGTTAGCTTTCTCATGTGCTGATTT
>JAQSYS010000338.1 GCA_029256005.1 Sedimentibacter sp. | reverse complement strand
ATTCTTACAAGAGGTCTCATGATGTTTTCAGAATAGTTTTTTACTACAACAGCCAATCTTTTATCACTTAATTTAACAAATGATCCTATAGGGTAGGCTACAATAATTTTTATAAAGTGTTTTAATATTTCATAATCGAAATGAGTGTCTGCACATCCCATAATATATTCAATAACTTCATTTGGAAATGAAGGCTTTCTGTATGGTCTATCTGAAGTCAGGGCATCATATACATCACATACTGCTAAAATCTTGGCGTAATTATGAATGTTGTTTGCCTTTCTATTATGAGGATAACCAGTGCCGTCTAACTTTTCGTGATGCCCTTCTATGGACCTCAATACATTGTTTGAAACAAGATTCCTCAGTTGATTCACAGCATTTTCCGGATGATCTTTTATTATTTCATATTCCTCATCAGTGAGTTCAGCTGGTTTGTTAAGTATCTCAATAGGTATCAGCATCTTACCAATATCATGTAAAAGACCGGACATTCCTAATTCATGCAGGTGTGATTCGCTAAATCCCATGGATATTCCTGTTGATATACTTAATGTGGCAACATTTAAGCAATGTTGAAACGTATAGGTGTCATAGTTTTTAAAGTCAATCACATTGTATGACAAATCTTTTTTATTTAAAAGTTCAATAACTAAATTATCAACAATGGAAGAAAGTTGTTTTATAGATTTGGCATTAAGCTTACCTGAACTCATTTTGAATTCATAATAAACGTCTTTAATCTGAGTTAAAGATTTTGCCTTTAGTTTATCGTTTATATATGAATCCATATGGATATCAGAAAAGGCTTCACTTTCTATATATGCACCTTCTATGTTGTGGTAATTCACTTTTTTTATATAAGTGTTGTTTAAAACCTGTCCTTTTGTCAAGAGCAAACTGTTAAAATTGCAGGAGTTATACAGTGCAATATCTTTTGCTAATATCATGCCAGGCTTAAGATATTTTTTGGTTACAAATAGCATAAATTTCTCCAATTGATGATTTAAAATTCTCAACAAGTATAACATAAATGATTACAAAATTCTACAAAATTTTCTATAAATTAATAATTTTATAAGAAATATCATTACGTAAAATTGATATTAATTATCAATGAATAAAAATAATGTAGATGGTTTTTATTTATTTACTAAATATTCATTTAATGTAAATTTGTTTATTGTTTTTTATCAAAGATTGTTTATTTTTGCTTACATTATTAAATTAAAATAAGAGTATTTTATATTTTATTAATAAACATCTATAAACAGAAGATATGTTCTACATATTATCAAGTTATCCACACCTGTGGATAAAATTGTTAACAACTTTTTAATTTGATGAAATTAACAATACTTTTTGTCAAGTATTTTTTTGAAAGTTATTGAAAATATTTTATGTTGAAATTTCAATGTATAAAATATATGAGTTGTGCACAGCTTATCCACATTTGTGGACAACTCTAATATTGAATACTCAGTATAATTATAGAACAAAATAAAAAATACATATACTACATTATTCGACATTAATACAATTTTTAATAATATATAATATATTTGTTCCGGAAAACTGATTAAAGCATATAGCAAAAGGTGCCGCAGAACGAACGGAAAACATAAGATAGGCACATAAGTATTGGAAATATTCGGGGGAATATTGGACGTAAGATTATTATATTTGTCGACAAATCAAAAAGGCGCAATATTTTGCGCCTTTTTGCATTCAATTATTTTATTTAATGAATCTTAGACTTTAAATTTTTGAATTAATGACTGTAAACCTTTAGCTAAGTTTGTTAACCCTGCACTTGTAGCAGAAATTTCTTCAGCAGAAGCAGCCTGTTCTTCTATAGATGCCGTTGCTTGTTCTGTAGCAGCCGAGTTTTCTTCAGCTATTGCTGATAAGTTTTCCATACTTGCGAGTATTTGATCTTTCATAATACCCATTTGTTCTCCTGCAGAGTTTAAATGATCTACAGTATCTTTTGTATCATGCATTGCTCTGTCAATGAGTAAGTATTTGTCCTTGTTTCTAATTACACTTTTTGTTTGCTCATCTGTTATATTTGATACTCTTTCCATTGTTTTTACGGCATTTTGGGCATTGAGTTGCAATTCACCAACTATTTCATCTATTTCTTTTGTTGATGCTGATGATTGAAGTGCTAGATTTTTTATTTCTTCTGCAACAACTGCAAATCCCTTTCCTGCACTTCCTGCTCTTGCTGCTTCTATGGCAGCATTTAATGCCAATAAATTAGTTTGTTGTGCAATTGAAGAAATTACACCACTGGCTTGGCCGATTTTTGTTGAACTATCATTGGTCTGTATTATAACAGATTTCACTTGATTTGTTGCATTATTGCTTTCTTCAGTAATTTTATACAAGCTTTCAATTTCGACTAGACCCTCGCTAACTATTTTAGACACATTATCAGATTGTACGGTTAAGTTTTTCATGTACAATTGATCCTCCTCAATAATTCGCCCGAATTCATTTGTATTCATAGATCCTCTTTGTGTACTTTCTGCCTGATCTGAAGCACCTCTTGCTATTTCTTCAATTGTTTTTGATATTTCAACAGCTGCAGATGCTGATTGTTCTGATGCTGTTGACATTTCTTCTGAAGCAGCAAGTACCTGAGATGAAGTTTGGCTT
>JAQSYS010000025.1 GCA_029256005.1 Sedimentibacter sp. | reverse complement strand
TTTTCATTTTCTGAAGCCGGCCCTATAGTGCATACGATTTTTGTTTTTCTCAATTTGTACATCTCCCTCTTTGAACGATTGTTGAATAATTGGTTAACAATTGGTTAATAATTGCTGAACAGCTGTAACAGTTGTTAATGAATAATATTGTTACTCCCATTATTATATTGAAAGTATTTTTGTTAATTCATATGTTGTTTCATCAAATTTCTTCTCAATTTTAAGAGCTTCTTCCATATCCATATCAAATATTTCATTTCCTTTTACGCCAAGGACTCTATTTTTAATTCCATTCTTTAAAAGTTCAACTGCCTTTGCGCCCATTTGGCTACCGATTAGTCTGTCAAATGCAGATGGTGTGCCCCCTCTTTGGGTATAACCAAGAACTGAATATCTTGTAGTAATGCCAGTCTTGCTTTCAATTAGTTCACTTAAGCTCTTTGCATCACCTGCACCTTCTGCAAGTATTATAATGCTATGTTTCTTTCCTCTTGCTCTTCCCTGCATAATTTTATCACAGATTTCATCCATATTATACTCAACCTCAGGAATTATAACCATTTCTGCTCCGCCTGCCAGTCCTGCATAAAGAGCTATATCACCACAATTCCTACCCATGACCTCAATTACATTTGTTCTGGAATGAGATGAAGATGTATCTCTTATTTTCTCAACTGATTCAAGTACTGTAGAAAGAGCAGTAAAAAAACCGAGAGTATACTGAGTGTATGCTAAATCATTGTCAATTGTGCCAGGTATTCCTATGACAGGAACCCCTGCTTTAGAAAGCTCCAAAGCACCTTTGAAGGTACCGTCTCCGCCTATGGTTATCAATCCATCAATACCCAGATATTTTATGTTTCTTAATGCTTGCTTGAAGCCTTCTTCTTTTTGAAATTCTTCACTTCTTGCACTTCCAAGAAATGTGCCTCCTCTGTGTATAATATCCGCAACAGAAGAAAGGTTCATCTCCAGGCTGTCGCCATCCACCAAACCTCTGTACCCATTATTAATTCCTAATACATTTATGCTATTGTAAATTCCGTATCTTACAACTGCTCTTATGGCAGCATTCATACCTGGTGCGTCTCCACCGCTGGTCAATACTCCAATTTTTCTCATAATTTATTATTCCCCTTATAAATTTTTTAGTCATTCCTGATACGAATCAATAATAACTCTTACACACTGTTATTTTATTGCTATATTATCCTCACCTAATAAATTTTTCAAATTTCTTATTAATTCTTCATTTTCAATGTTTACCCAGTTTTTCATAGGCAAAACCATATTTGCCTTTTCCTGCTGATTATATATTATAACACAATCACTGCCTGTATATTTGCAAATATTATTAAACAATTCCTTTTTAATTTTTTTATAATACTCTGCATTTTCAACCTTTATATAAAGCTTTCTGGATAAGTTCTCTTTCGAATTTTCAGCCTTTTCTTTTTTAAGTTCTGTAATTTTATTGCAAATTAACTTGGGTGCTTCTTCTTCTGATACATCTAATGTTCCTTCAACCAATATTATATTATCTTCATATATAACATCTTTACACTTTTCGTAAATTTTCGGAAAAATAATACCTTCTACAGTACCATATAAATCCTCCAGTGTTATGAATGCCATCATATTATTATTTTTAGTTATTTTATTTTGTTTCTTGATAATTATTCCGCCTATTACGACTTTACTGCCATCAATTAAATGTTTATCTTCTTCCGACTCACGTATATCTGCTATTTCACTGGTATTTATAGTTGCACTCATTTCAAGCTCTCTCTCATATTCAGATAGAGGATGTCCGCTTAAATACACACCTACCATTTCCTTTTCCATAGCCAGCAGAATTTTTTCATTGTATTCAGGCAGATTTGGCATATCTTCATCGGATGTGATATCCATGCTTGTTGAAACCGCATTATCAAATAATGAAAATTGACCTTCTATGTTTCTTTTTCTTTGATTTATCATTGTGTCTATTGTTTTTTCATATATAGCCATAAGTTGCGAGCGCTTAACTTCTAGGAAATCAAATGCGCCACATTTTATTAATGATTCTATCTGTCTTTTATTAAGCACACTTTGATCTACCTTTGTGCAAAAGTCTGCAAATGAAATGAACTTGCCCTTTTTTTCTCTGGCTTTAATAATCTCAGCTATTACATTTGTTCCTACGTTTTTTATAGCAGCGAGACCAAAACGAATTTTTCCGTTTTCAACAGTGAATTTATCACTGCTTTCATTAACATCAGGAGGAAGAATTTCTATTCCAAGCCTTTTACATTCTCTAATATACAAAGAAACCGTGCCTGAACTTCCCATGATGCTTGAAATAAGTGCGGCCATAAATTCCACAGGATAATGATGCTTAAGCCATGCTGTTTCATATGCTAAGGCCGCATATGCTACCGAATGTGCCTTTGGAAACGCATACTTTGCAAATTCTACCATCAAGTCATATATATCATTAGCTGCTTTTTCATCTACACCGTTGTTAACAGCTCCTAAAATTGCAGGCTCACCGTTTTCAGCTTTTTTTCCATAAATAAAATTCTTTCTTTCCTCAAGCATCACGCTCATCTTTTTCTTGCCCATGGCACGTCTTAACAGGTCTGACCGTCCCATAGTAAACCCACCTATATCCCTTACAATCTGCATAACCTGTTCCTGGTAAACCATGCAGCCGTATGTTACATTAAGTATTGGTTCCAGCTTTTGGTGAAGATATGTTACACTTTCCGGATGAAGCTTGTTTTTTATATATACCGGAATCTGTCCCATTGGTCCTGGTCTGTACAATGCATTGGCAGCCGACAAGTTTTCAAATTCTGTTGGTTTTAGTTCGCTTAGAAATGCTCTCATACCTGAGCTTTCAAATTGAAATATACCCAAGGTTTCAGCATTCGCAAACATTTTGTAAACTTTCTTGTCATCATACTGACAGTTGCTAAAATCAACCTTAATGTTATGATTGTTCTCAATAAGCAAAATAGCATCACGTATGACTGTTAAAGTTCTTAAACCAAGGAAGTCCATTTTTAGCAGACCCAATTCCTCTAATTCAATCATGTTAAACTGTGTTGTAATAACGTCTTTGTTTCTTGATAAAGGAACATATTCCGTTACTTCTCTTTTTGAAATCAATACCCCTGCTGCATGAGTAGAGGCATGTCGCGGCAAGCCCTCGACCTTCAATGCAATATCTATAAGTTTTTTAACTTTTAAATCTCGTTCATATAAATCCTTAAGTTCCTTATTTATTTCAAGTGCCTTTGATATTGTCATTCCCAAGTTCATTGGGATTTTCTTTGCTATAAAATCAACCTCTCCGTAGCTTAAGTTAAGTGCTCTTCCAACATCTCTTATGGAGCCTCTTGCTGCCATAGTACCAAATGTTATTATTTGAGCTACTCTTTCCTTACCATAGTTTTGCTTAACATATTCTATTACCTCTTCACGTCGTTCATAACAAAAATCCACATCTATATCAGGCATGCTCACACGTTCAGGATTTAAAAATCTTTCAAAAATCAAATTGTACTTCAAAGGATCTATGTTGGTTATTTTCATTGAATATGCAACAAGACTACCTGCTGCTGAGCCTCTACCGGGTCCTACCATTATTTCATTATCTCTGGCATACTTTATAAAATCCCAAACTATGAGAAAATAATCAACATAACCCATTTGCTCGATAACGCCTATTTCATAATCCAGTCTGTTTTGTATTTCTTCTGTAACGTCTTTATATCTGTCTTTTAAACCCACTTGGCATATTTCCCTGAAATAAGCTGATTTTGTATATTCCTTTGGAATTTTAAATTCCGGTAGATGTACCGTATTAAAATCTAGCTCCACATTACATCGTTCTGCAATATCTGCAGTATTATTCAAAGCCTCCACAGGAAACAGTTTTGTCATTTCTTCATAGGATTTCAAATAAAATTCATCAGAAGGAAACTTCATTCTGTCTTCATCAGAAGTAGTTTTCTGTATTTGAATACAAAGAAGTACATCATGGAAATAAGCATCTTCCTTGTTTATATAATGGACATCATTAGTTGCAACGAGTTTAATTTTAGTTTCACTGCTAAGCTTTATAAGAGATTCATTGACTGTTTGCTGCTCCTTCATGCCGTGATCTTGCATTTCAAGGAAAAAGTTATTTTCTCCAAAAATTTCTTTGTATTTCAATGCTGTTTTTTGAGCTTCTTCATAGTTGTTATAAAGCAAATGAGATTGAACCTCGCCTGCAAGACATGCACTGAGAGCAATGATACCTTTGCTGTGTTTTTTAAGTGTATCATGATCAATTCTCGGTTTGTAGTAATAGCCATCCACAAATCCGGTTGAACAAAGTTTCATTATATTTTTAAAGCCTTCTTGGTTTTCTGCAAGCAAAACTAAATGATACTGATTTTTATCCTTTTGTGGGTCTCTATCAGTCATGCCACGCGGCGAAACATAAGCTTCAAAGCCCAATATAGGCTTGATTCCTGCTTTTTTGGCCTGCTTAAAAAATTCCACCACTCCATACATGGCTCCGTGGTCTGTTATTGCCAAAGAAGTCATGTCCAGTTCCTTTGCTTTATTGACTAGCTCCTCAATCCTACAAGCTCCGTCAAGAAGACTGTATTCAGTATGTACATGTAAATGCGTAAATTTTTTCATTACATTACTCCATAAATAAATATTCCAACTATTCCTGTTGCAATCATAACCTTGATAGGGTCCATTTTATATTTTCTCAGCACAAACACACCGACTGACACAAGTATTATCGATATAAAATTTATGTCACTTAAGCTCATGTTCCAAATTGTTATGTCTTCCGATTTAAACACAGCCAACATCAAAATTGACAATCCTGCTGAAGCAATCAAAGATACAACAGCTGGCCTCAAGCCTTTCAATATACCTTGGATGGAAGACAAATTTTTATATTTAAAATAAAAATATGATAATATGAGCACGATAATGCATGAAGGTGTTACACATCCTATTGTCGCAACTATTGCACCAGGCAGACCGGCAACTCTTGTACCAACAAATGTTGATGCATTTAAAGCAATGGGGCCTGGAGTCATTTGGGAAATTGTAAGCAGGTCTGCAAATTCAGTAAGAGTTAGCCAGTTGTGGGCTTCCAATACCTGATGTTCTATTAAAGGAAGCGCTGCATATCCCCCTCCGATTGCAAATAACCCTATTTGAAAAAAACTCCAAAAAATTTCTAGCAATATCATACTTTACCTTCCTTTTTGTATATATTGTAATAGAAAGCCCCAAAGGCTCCACTTACAATAATGATAAGGGCCGCATTAATATCAAATACAACAGATGCTAGTAATGCAATTATCATGATTAAAATAGATATTTTATTTTTAGTTTTTATAATATCATTTACCATTTTTATTATGACATCTAATATTACAGCAGCGACTCCTGCCCTCATTCCCAATAAAAGTGCATTAATTATTTTATTTTCTTTAAAGACTGTGTAAAATTGAGCTATCACGGTAATAATTATCAACGGCGGAAGAATTGTTCCCACAATTGTAACAAAGGAACCAAATACTCCTGCAAGCCTATAACCTACCATTATAGATGTATTGACGGCTATAGGTCCAGGGGCTGATTGTGATATCGCAACTAAATTTAGCATTTCTTCTTCTTCAATCCAGTTGAGTTCTTCAACAAACTTTTTTCTCATAAGCGGAACAATTACATATCCGCCTCCAATGGTAAACGCACTTAAAGAAAATGTTGACCAAAATAATTTTATATAGAATTTTAAGTTTTTCTCCATATTACATCCTTTTTATATTACATTAACGGTGCTAGCATCTTTAATACCGTTCTTATTATTTTTTTTGTTTTCGAAATATTCTTAACTTGTTCAAGAGTAATTTTTTCACTTACTTCTAAAGCCATCAATGTACTGTTTTTAACTTGTTCTACACTTTGTGCATTGCACATCCAAACTCCACATTCAAAGTGCAAATAAAGGCTTCTGTAATCAAGATTGATTGTTCCTACAACTGCATAAACATCATCTACCACAAAGGTTTTTCCATGATTGAATCCAGGAGTATACTGGTAAATAGAAACTCCTGATTCCAAAAGCTCTTCATAGCTTGACTGTGTAACAGAAAATGCATATTTCTTATCAGGAATATTTGGAGTAAGAATTCTTACATCCACTCCTCTTTTAGCAGCCAAAGATAATGCCACCATCATTTTGTTATCAGCTATTAAATATGGAGTTTCTATATAAATATATTTTTCTGCTTGATTTATTAAATTTAAATAAACTGCTTCACTTACATGCTCATCATCTAATGGGCTGTCGTCAAATGGTTGTACATATCCATAACACTCATCTAAGTTGGTTGAATTTACAGACTTAAATTTGTTATAATCTTCCTTTGATTTTCTTAAATATGTCCACATGGACAGAAACATAACAGTAAAACTCCATACCGCATCACCTTTTATTTCTATTGCACAGTCTCTCCAGTGTCCAAATTTCTCCAGTTTATTTATATATTCATCAGCTAAGTTTGCCCCTCCGGTAAAGGCAATTTTCCCGTCTATAACAACAATTTTTCTGTGGTCTCTATTGTTTAATCTTACTGATAAAATTGGAATAAACGGATTAAATACACAGCATTCAATTCCCATATTTTCTAATTTTTTATTGTACCCTGCAGGAAGCTTTGACAAACAGCCAAAATCATCATATATGATTCTAACATCTACACCCTTATTAGCTTTTTCCTTGAGTATCTCCAGTATTGTGTTCCACATAATTCCTTCTTCAATAATAAAAAATTCAAGGAATATGAATTTTTCCGCACTCTTTAATTGCATTAACAAACGTTCAAAAAAATCTTCTCCTGAAGGTAAAAATTCAGTAGATGAGTTGTTATATACAGGACAAAGTGTATATTTTTCAATATATTTACTTTGATTAAAAGCTACATTGCATTCCTGTCTCAAGTCATATAAGGTTTCTTGATTCTGATGCAGACATTCCTTCATTCTTTCTGTGATTTGTGACATTCTTTTTTTCATTTTACCTGTTAAACCGGTTCCACCTACCATCAAATAAAAAAGTCCACCAAAGATTGGAAAAATCATGATAGGAATTATCCAAGCCACCTTGTAAGCTGGGTCACTTCTGCTATTTAAAATATATATAACAGCCAAAATGCTTATAACAGAAAAAATCGTATTAAAAATAACGAGATAATTACTGAATCTCGAAATTATAATTATTATAGTTATAATCTGTACAAGAATTAATAAAACTACCAATGCAAGCCTGTTAAATAACAAGTTTTTAATTCTTATCATCTGCTCTCCGATATCTTTTTATTTCTAAATATGTAATAAGTAGATTGTATCAAAATATTAACTGTTTGTAAAGTTTAGCGAGGTCAAATAATTCGCATTAAAAAAGGGCTGCCACAGCAGCCCTATGTTCAAATCTTATGATATTACATTACTTATAATGTGTTCTTTTTGTGATTTACTATGTTTAGTCACAAACCATGCATAACCTAAACTCATAACAGCAGCGACAATATATGATGCTGTATAGCTTGTTGGTTCTAATCCTAATCTTTGATCAAGCATCAATCCAATTGGTGCGTGGATAATAAAGCTTAAAGTTACGAAGAAATAGAACATGCCAGGTAATAATGATACCAAGTAATTCTTTCCAGTTATATACAAGTAAACAGAAATTGTTCCTAACGCAAATGTTGCAACAAACTGATTTGTAAATGCGAAGTATCTCCATAAAATGTTAAAGCCTTGTGGACTTAATTTTGCATAATATAATACAACTACTGCTGGAATAAATAAACATGCTGTAGTGATGATTCTGTTTTTAGAAACCTGTTGATTAATGTTAAATTGTTCAGCAACCATTAGTCTTAAAGATCTAAATGCTGTATCACCTGAAGTGATAGGTAATACTACAACACCTATAATTGCTATCATTCCACCGATTGGTCCTAAGAATTCTTTTGAAACTAAACCAACCATTAAAGTAGCACCTGTAGCAGGATCTGTTCCTCTTCCAAATAGAACCATTGCTCCTGCAGCCCAGCACATTGCTATAAAGCCTTCAACAAGCATCATATTAAAGAAAGTAGTTCTTCCTTCTTTTTCAGACTTAACTGTTCTTGAAATCAATGTAGCCTGTGTTGCATGGAAACCTGACATTATACCGCAAGCAACTGTAATAAAGAATACTGGTACAAATGGTAATTTTCCTGGATGTTGACTAAACATTCCTGAAAATGATAAATTAGTAAGATTTGCGCCACCATCCATCAATATACCTGCAAAAATTCCAACTGCTGAAACTATAAGGAATGCTCCGAATATAGGATAAATTCTTCCGATAATAGCATCAATAGGGAATAATGTAGCTATTAAATAATAAACAAATATTAATCCATAAACAATCCAAACTGTTGGATTAGTAACTGCTGCTTCCTGGCTTAAAATCTGAGTAACAATTAAATCTCCAGGTGTATAAACGAAAACAACTCCTACCAAGAACATCAATATCCATAAAACAACGTTATAAACTTTAATAACATTATTTCCTAAATATTTTTTAATTAATTTAGGCATTTGTGCTCCGCCGTTTCTCATGGAAATCATTCCTGAGAAATAGTCATGCATTGAACCAGCTAAAACACAACCAACTGGTATTGTTATAAATGCAATAGGTCCAAATAGAATGCCTTGAATAGGTCCAAATATTGGTCCTGTTCCTGCAATATTTAGTAATTCGATTAATGAGTTCTTCCACTTTTTCATTACGACGAAGTCAACTCCGTCTGCTTTAGAAATCGCTGGTGTATCTCTTTCATCTGGTCCAAAAGTCTTTTCGCAGAATGCTCCGTAGAAATATCCACCAACAACAAGAATTATGATTCCGATTAAAAATGTTGTCATGTTTAAAACCCTCCTATAAAATTTTTTTAGTAAAAAATAATAAATATAATGTGTAAAATAATCCTATATAAACGTACTCCTTATGAATATGTTTGCATAAATTTCGCAAAACAATTCTACGTTTATGCTTAACCTCCCTCCCAAAATCTGTTATTTTACAAATAAATTTTATCACCATAGTATTTTTAAGTCAATAATAATTTACATCGGTTTTACTTTTTTCAATTAATTAAATCAAAATTATTATTATACAAAAATTATTTTAATTTTAAATTAAATTTGTCTGATTATTTTAACTGAATGCTTTTTTATTAAAATAACCATTAAAGCAAGTTGGCTTTATATATATTCGTTATATTTATAACAATGAATCTATAAATAAAAACCGCTACACTTTAAAGCATAGCGGTGTCAATACAACTTATTAATTTAAGATAAAACTGTTTTTAATATATATTCTTTTCTTGATTCTGCAAGCTTTAAAGTATACCAGCCATAGAGCAAACTCAAAGCTCCTGCAATTAAATATGATACCAAATAGCTGTTAGGATCCATACCAAGTCTGGATTCTAAACCAAAACCTATTGGTGCATGTATAATATAGCTTGTAATGATAAATGTGTAAAACATTCCAGGCACTAAAGAAATAACATAGTTTTTGCCGTGAAGCTTTAAATAAATTGTAACCAATGCCAATGCAAATATTGCAACTGTTTGGTTAGTCCAAGCGAAATATCTCCATAATATATTAAATCCAGCAGGATTATTTTTTGCAAATATTAATATTGCAACAGCAGGAACGAATATTCCTAATGTTAAAGCAATTCTTTTTGATTTGTTTGACTGATCGATATTGAATGTTTCACCAAGCATAAGTCTCAAGCCTCTAAACGCTGTATCTCCTGATGTTATCGGTAAAACTATAACTCCAAGAATTGCGAATATAGCACCTATTGTACCTAAAAATTCTCTTGATATTATACCAATCATTAATGTTGCATTAGTATCTACTGCAGTTCCTCTGTTAAACAATACCATTGCACCTGCTGCCCAAACCATTGCTATGAATCCTTCAACCAACATCATATTAAAGAAAGTTGTCTTACCTTCTTTTTCTGTTTTAATTGTACGAGAAATCAATGTAGTTTGTGTTCCATGGAAGCCTGACATTATACCGCATGCAACAGTTATGAAGAATACAGGTATGAATGGCTGCTTGCCAGGATGTTGTGTAAATACATTATTTGCAAATGATAAATTAGTTAAATTGGCTCCTCCATCCGCAAATATGCCAAACAATACACCTACAGCTGAAATTATCAATATTGCTCCAAATAAAGGATAGACTCTACCTATGATTGCATCTATTGGGAATAATGTAGCAACTAAATAATATAAAAATATTCCACCGTATACTATCCACATAGTAGGATTTGCAGCTGAAGCGTCTTGTCCTAATAATTCCTTTACAATCAAATCACCAGGTGTGTAAACAAATACTACACCTACTAATATCATTAATATCCAAACTATAACATTGTAAATACCATATACTTTTTTGCCAAGGTATTTTTCAATCATTTTTGGAAGCTGAGCGCCGCCTTCTCTCATTGAAATCATACCAACAAAGTAGTCATGCATTGAACCTGCAAGAACGCAACCAACAGGTATTGTTATAAATGCAATAGGTCCGAATAAAATACCCTGAATAGGTCCAAGTATAGGTCCAGTACCTGCTATGTTTAATAAGTTAACCAAGCTGTTTTTCCAAGTTTTCATAACAACAAAGTCAACACCGTCCGCTTTTGCAACAGCTGGCGTTTCTCTATCATCAGGTCCAAAAACTTTGTCACAGAACTTTCCATATATAATTCCACCGACAATTAAAATTGCCAAACCGATTAAAAATGTAGTCATTATATTCTTCCTTTCTATATTTAAAAAATATTCTAATTTTTATAATCCATTTTCTGGATTATGTAAGATTGCTATGTTTTCTATAGCATAAAATTATCTGTTTATATCAACAATACATTTTTTATGCAATTATTTGTTTCTTTTTTAACGACATGCTTGTATTAATGTTTCTTATAATTGTACAATTTTTTAAAGAACATTTTGAATTATATAACAATCAAAATAGCTTGTCAACCAGTTAATTTTCAGGAAAACATTTGTATTTCAATATTTTTCCTCAAATTCAAAAAAATAAAACTGACTATGGTAGCTTAAATTAACTACAGTCAGTCGCATTTCAATTGATTAATCGTTTTCTTCATAAATATTATTTTTTATGTTTTTTATTCATCGCAAAAGTAGTATCATTAAAATTATCTACCTTTTGCGTATATGCTCAAAGTATATGAGAGGATACAGCAAAAGATTAATAGTAATAAATTCATAAAATAATAAATAGAAATTTCAAAGCCCGGAAATATAGATATTATCGAACCAGCAACAAGACCTAGTATGGTATAATAAGTTATGCCATACGCTTTATCAAACAACATAGAAATTACTTTAGCAAATAAAATAATACTTATAACAAATCCAATGCCTAAGTAAAAAATTACTTGAATCTCCAAATTTGATATTGCTCCAATTACAATTTCATAAGCTCCCATATACATCAAAATAATTGATGCACTGATTCCGGGAATAATTGTACCAAATCCTATTATAATTCCATAAATGATAACATGAACAGGACCAGTGCCAGCTTCTTTAATTATGTTTACTGAATTATTTTCTAAATATGTAACAACTAGCGTTAATATGAATGAAATTATGAATACTAGCAAATATTTTCGCTTGTATCCTTTTTTATTTGCTTCTTTTATTACTATAGGAAGAGTTCCTAACATAAGTCCAACGAAAGCATATCTGACTTCTATTTCATGATACTGAAAAAGATATTCAATTATTCTGCTGAATATCAATATACCTGCTCCAGCACCGATTCCTACAGGTATAAAAAACATTAAATTGCTTTTGAAGTCTTTGTTTAAATGTGCTATGAAATTAGTTATTTTATCATACAGGCCAAATATTACTGCTAAAGCTCCTCCGCTTACCCCTGGTGCTATAGCACCTGCACCCATTGCTACGCCTTTTAAAAATCCGGATAAAAAGTTCATTTGCATCACACACCTTAAGTTAAATTTACTCTTTTATTTAATTATATAGAATAAATCTAATAATATCAACGAAATATTTCATTTAAGAAATTCTATAAATAATTTTATCTACTACTAACTATATTTTCGATTGCATTTTTACTGATGAATTAAATATTAAATATCCTATAATAAACATTAATGCAATAAACGCTACTCCTGTTTTTGAATTACCGCTTATTTGAGTTGTAATCCCCATAAGAAATGCTCCCGTAAAGGAAGCTCCTTTTCCGAAAATATCAAAAAGCCCGAAATATTCACTTGATTTTTCCTTAGGTATGATTTTA
>JAQSYS010000024.1 GCA_029256005.1 Sedimentibacter sp. | reverse complement strand
TTGTATTCAAACTTAGGAAAAGAAGTTTTTTACGAAAAAATGGGCTATAGACGCCTGAAGACAGGTATGGCAAAGTTTGTTAATGCAGATAATATGAAAAAAAGAGGATTTACAGAATAGCAATAAATTTGAGGAGTATAAATGCAAACAGAAAAAAGAGATGTTTTGGATAAATTGAATTGTCCAGTAGAGGATAAATGCGGTGGATGTCAACTGCAGCATTTAAGCTATGAAAAACAATTAGAAGAAAAACAAAAACAAGTCAATATGCTTTTAGATAAATTCTGCAATGTCGGTGATATTATAGGTATGGAAAATCCATATTATTATCGAAATAAGGTTCATGCAGTATTTGACACAGATAAAAAGGGCAATATCATTTCTGGAGTTTATGAGGCAGGCTCTCACAAGGTTGTATCTGTGGACAGCTGTTTGATAGAAGATCAACGAGCAGATAACATTATTGTCACTATCCGCGGCATGCTCAAATCCTTCAAAATTAGAACCTATAATGAAGACACTGGCGTTGGTTTACTCAGGCATGTTTTAATCAGAACAGGTCATATGAGCGGTGAAATAATGGTTGTATTAGTGCTAGGCTCACATATATTTCCATCTAAAAATAATTTTGTGAAAGCACTCATAAAAATTCATCCAGAAATAACAACCATTGTTATGAATGTAAACAATAAAAAGACCAGCATGGTACTTGGAGAAAGAGAACAGGTATTATACGGCAAGGGCTTTATTGAAGATACATTGTGTGACAAGGTATTTAGAATATCTCCTAAATCTTTTTACCAAATAAATGCTGTTCAGACAGAGGTTTTGTATGGAAAGGCTATTGAGCTTGCAGGCCTTAAGGGAAATGAAACAATAATCGATGCATACTGTGGAATAGGAACCATTGGGTTAATTGCCAGTAGCCATGTCAAAAAGGTTATTGGTGTCGAACTTAACCGTGATGCTGTAAAGGATGCTATAATTAACGCAAAAAGAAATAATATAAAAAACATTTATTTCTATAATCAGGATGCTGGAGTATTCATGAATCAAATGGCTGACGAAAAGCAGTCAGTTGATGTGGTTTTCCTTGATCCGCCAAGGTCAGGAAGCACAGAACAATTTTTGGACTCTATGATTTCAATGAACCCAAAAAAGGTAATATATATTTCTTGTAATCCAGAAACATTGGAACGAGACCTGGCTTATATCGTAAAAAGAGGCTATGAAGCCAAAATAGCTATCCCAGTAGACATGTTCCCCGGCACTGAACACTGCGAAGTTTGTGTCGAAATGTGTCGAAGATAGCAATATTCGGAATCTTTTTCATTCACTCCACACATACGGAGACAGTAATTCTGATGACGCATGGTGGTACTAAGGGGAAATTATGCAGATAAACCACTATATGCAGTGTTTTTTCATTAAACACTCAGGTGGATGAATTTAAAAAGCAACAGGAGGCTTTTATGAGTGAATTTTTGAGATTGGAAGATTTGATAATGGGCTGTTCAGAAACTGGCTACGAAGAAGCAGTTGTAAAGCTTTTACAAGACAATGGAATAACTGTTGATGACTTTGAACATGTCGGAAAGTGTGATTCAGAGTGCCCAAATTGTGGGGTGGAAAACTTTAGCATTTGGCAAAGCAATATAGGCTTCATTAAAAACAATGAAATGGTTACGCTCGATTTAGATAAAGCTGATGACATTTTGGACTTCGCGATATATTTTTGTAATAATTGCGGAAAGTGGACTACTTATATTGAGTAATGTAACTTTGAAACCGCGATAATTAAGAGGTGTTGCCACCGGGAAAGCTCAGTAGAAGAAGCACTAATCGCCATGCAGGTTAAATCGAAATTGAAAGAAATCAAATCTTCTCCAATTAACACAAATGGTTCAAAACCCTCTGAGTTATTTTTAAAATAGTATAGATACTTTGATTAAAAGTATATCCCTACGCCAGGCACTACCAGACTCCTCTGGCATCTTTTTTATCTCCTCAAGGCATGTGGAGACGGTTGTATTGATAGAAAGGGAATAGAAGTAAAAAATTAAAAGCATTTGATCACCTTTTTGACAATTCATTAATTATGAGTTATAATAAATATAAATAATAATAAATTCAAAGCCATCTTGAAGAAAGAGGGCTTTTTTAATAGATGTGAATTATTAATTGACAGTCCCTTGAGAGATGATAAATTGAATGGAGTAAGTTAAGTATGAATAGATTAAAGTTAGTTTTACCAACACCAGCCTATAAGAGTAAAATTATGAACTATAAAAGGGAATTTATATTAAGTGAAGACCGTATGTATGGTACTGGTGGATTGAAAAATGCTGAAAGTTTCAATGAATGGTATATTGCTTTTTGTAATAATTTAAATGATAAAACTGTTAGAAAAGGATTATCTGCTGAAACCACATTTTTAGCAGTGAGTACTAATGATGATAATTTAGTTGGTATGATTAATATTAGACATCGCTTAAATGATTTTTTATTAGCTAACGGTGGACATATAGATTATAGTGTTAGAAAATCAGAAAGACAAAAAGGATATGCAGTTGAAATGTTGGGATTAGCACTAAAAGAATGTAAAAGATTAAATATTGAAAAAGTATTAATTACTTGTGACAAAAATAATATTGCATCTGCAAAGACTATAATAAAAAATGGTGCAATATTAGAAAATGAAATAAAAAAAGGAAATAAGATTTCTCAAAGGTATTGGATATCTTTAGAATAGCAAATGAAAGGAAAGTGTTGCTGAAGGCTATGCATGAAGATTGGGAGGATAAAATGACTAATATAATTATAAGCGGTGCAAAAGAAGGAAATCTAAAAGATATTTCACTAGAAATACCTCGTAATAAACTTGTAGTTTTCACAGGACTTTCAGGATCTGGCAAATCAACATTGGCAGTTGATGTTATATTTCAAGAATGCCAGAGGCAATATCTAGAAGCAATTGGTCTTCAAGGAATTAATAAACCGAAAATTAATTTCATACGTAACTTGTCACCAGCAGTATTAATTACCCAAAACGAATCAAATAGAAATCCAAGATCAACAGTTGGTACTCTCACAGACATATATACAGATCTAAGGATGGTTTATGAAAAGCTAGGAGTACGAGTGTGTCCAAACTGTAGTAAAGTGATTTCTGATTCAGAATGTAAAGAGGAAGTAGAAAAATTAAATGGTGACTTTAAGGTATATATGATATAGAGGTGGAATGTCCAATTTGTGGCGGTAAGCAGTTCAATGAAGAAGTTTTATCTGTCAAATATAATGGTTATTCTATAAAGGAAATCTTGCAATTATCTGTAGAGGAAGCCTTCAATATATTTGACAAACATGATAAAGTAAAAAGGATTTTAAAACTTCTTGTGGACGTGGGATTAGGTTATTTAGAGCTTGGTCAATCATTGACAACTCTGTCTGGTGGTGAAGGGCAGCGATTAAAGTTGGCAAAAGAACTTATTAACAATAAAGGTAAACATTGTTTGTATCTAATGGACGAACCGACAACTGGGCTGCATCCTATTGATGTTGAGAATTTTCTTATATTGTTGAATCGTATAGTGGATTCTGGGAATACCGTCGTTGTTGTGGAACACAATCAGCAGATAGTAAGTGCTTCGGACTGGATTATAGATTTGGGTCCAGAGGGTGGAAAAAATGGAGGAAAAGTTGTGTTTTCGGGAACACCATTAGAAATGTTGAAAAATGGTGCAACAGTAACCGCAGAATTTTTGAAGAAATAATAATGAATAAATAAATAAAAAACCAGTTCTGAGATAATTCTTCGGAACTGGTTTTTACTATTTTAAATTATTGATATTTTTCGCTTGCGTACTTTGAATAAGACTTTTTTGAAGAGTCTTTTTTCTTATTTACACTATATGAATCCTTCTTTTTAGAGGATTTGTTTTTCCATGATAGTTCTGCTTCAGTTTTTTTAGCAACCTTAGCTCTTTGAGGTTTATCAGTCTTTGGAAGCACTGATGTTATAAGCATAGGGTATGGATTTTCTTCTGCAGTCGGAATTATTTTTTTAATTAACTTTTGTATGCTCTTAAGATATTCTTTTTCTTCATATTCACAGAATGAAATTGATGTTCCTCCAAGGCCTGCTCTTCCTGTACGACCTATCCTATGAACATAAGTTTCCGAAATATTCGGTAAATTGTAGTTTATTACATGGGATAACTCATCTATGTCAATTCCTCTTGCTGCAATGTCTGTTGCGACAAGAACCCTAATTTTGCCAGTCTTAAAATTGTTTAAAGCCATTTGTCTTGCACTTTGTGATTTGTCGCCATGTATTGCCTGTGCTGCTATTTTGTTTGCTGTAAGGTCTTTCTCAACCTTATCCGCTTCATGTTTTGTTCGCGTGAACACCAATGCAGAATCAATATCTTTGTTATTAAGAAGATGTACAAGTAATTTCTTCTTGTTACCCTTATCCACAAAGTAAACATATTGTTCTATTTTATCAACTGTAGATGAAACTGGTGTAACCGCAACTTTAACGGGGTCAACTAAAATAGAATTTACTAGTTCTGTAATTTCTTTAGGCATTGTAGCTGAAAAAAACAGCGTCTGTCTCTTCTTGGGAATGCATGATATAATTTTTTTAACATCATTTATAAACCCCATATCAAGCATTCTGTCTGCTTCATCGAGAACAAACATTGATACATTGCTCAAATTGACCTGTCTTTGGTTTATTAAATCATTTAATCTACCAGGGGTAGCAACTAATACATCAACACCACGTCTGAGCTTTTCTGTCTGCGGGCTCTGAGAAACCCCGCCAAATATTGAACAATATTTCAAATTTGTATATCGTCCATAGGATCTGAAGCTTTCTTCTATCTGTACTGCAAGTTCTCTTGTAGGAGTAAGTATCAATGACTGCACTTGGCGTTTTGATCCTTTGCTACCTTGTACATGTATTTTTTGTATTATCGGAATAGCAAATGCTGCTGTCTTGCCAGTTCCTGTTTGTGCGCATCCCAGTATATCTTTTCCTTCAAGGGCGTGTGGGATAGCTTGTTCCTGTATAGGTGAGGGGGTTTTATATCCTTCTTGTGCTAATGCCTTAAGGATTGGTTCAATTAAATTTAAATTTTCAAATTTCATATCTTTTCTCTTTTCTTTCCCCAAATCTATATAAAAACTGCACTTATTTAAACATACTTCAGGTTTTAATTTTAGTGTTATATTTTAATGAGCTAATTCGCTAAAACATCATAGTTGAAACGTGATGTTATCAGTGCAAGAATAAAAAAATCGGGATTAAATCCCGATTTTAATGCTCATACGCTATAGTATATAAATTATATTCTATTTACGTTAGTTGCTTGGTCGCCTTTGTTGCCTTGAGTAATATCAAAGCTTACTTTTTGACCTTCATCTAATGATTTGAATCCATCTCCTTGAATAGCTGAGAAATGAACGAATATGTCCTTTCCGCTATCTGTAGTTATAAATCCAAATCCTTTTTCTGCATTAAACCATTTTACTGTACCTTTATTCATGAGGTACCTCCTAATTTTTAAATTATACTCCATTGTAATATAAAAAAAGTTCACATATTTTCACAAATTATATAAACAGGTTATATAATCTCTAAAAACATGTGAAATCTATAAATACATCTGCAATACTTTATTAATATAACATACATATTTGAATATGTCAATGTTTTTTTAAACATTTTTTATACAATAGGAAAGGTCTCATTTTCTATTGTATAAAAAACAATGACAATAAATTTAGCTATTACAATTTACATATCTAAATATGTAAATTCTTTTTAAATATTTCTTACAGTATACGCAATATATGTTGAAATTTTGGTACATAGAGAGAAATTATGATTCCTCAAAAAATCTTCTTGACAATCGAACTAGTAAGTGTTACTATGTAGCAGTAGTAAGCAATACAGAATATAAGTCGTGCTGAATAGCAGGGAGGGATTACATTGGAAAATCTAACGGAATTATTGAAAGGTGTGCTTGAAGGCTGTGTCCTTGAAATTATTAGCCGAGGAGAAACATATGGTTATGAAATTACGCGACAGCTCAATTCTTTAGGGTTCACTGATGTTGTAGATGGAACGGTTTACACCATTTTGGTTCGGCTAGAGAAAAATAAACTCGTGGATATAGAAAAAAAACCATCCGATATGGGACCACCGCGCAAGTTTTTTGTGTTAAATAATATGGGATGGAAAGAACTAGAGAGGTTCTGGGAAAAATGGGAGTTCGTATCATCAAAAATTAATGAGTTAAAGGAGAAAAAATAATGAATTTTTTAGAAAAAATTACAGGAAGTGACATGACAAAAGAAATGAAAGCTTTTGAATCGCGAGCCAAAAAGCTGCCGGCAGATTATCAAGTTGCATGGGAGAAAATAAACATCAATCTCTGGGAGTACTCAGATTTCACCGGTCGAAACCTCATGCCAATTCTTGACGGAGTGCTTAGTCTGCTTGAAGAAACAGCTGATGACGGACAGAGTATACAAGAGGTTCTAGGTGACGATATTAAAGGATTCTGTTCAGCTTTGGTTGGAGAAGAAGGAGCAAAGGCTTATCGTGACAAATGGCGCCAGCAACTCAATAATAATATCGTTAAAAAATTAAGTAAATAGGAGGATAATATGAGAATACAAGATATCATTGAAAGCAAAAAAGAATGGAGAGCACACATGGCACGTGTCAAAGCGCTCCCGAAAGATTATCAGATTGTTTATAAAGAGATGCAAAAATATTTCTATAAGGTTGGGCCTGTTGAACTATCGGAAGGGACGGATTTACTTTCAGGGATAATAGATCTTTTTGAAGAGGGAGTGACATTAGGAAAGGGAGTTCTTGAAGTGACTGGCAGTGACGTAGCGGCTTTCTGCGATGATTTGATTAAAGATTCAAAAACGTATTCTGACATCTATCAGGAATCTGTTAACCAGGAGGTCAATAAGGCCATGAAAAAGGTTACGGACAACAAAGCAATAAAGGGATGATAGAGTGCAATACGAGTGGATTTTATGTCCGGTCTGTGGAAACAAAACACGTGTTATGATACGCTTTGATACGGTGTTGGAAAACTTCCCACTGATTTGTCCTAAGTGCAAACTGGAAACCATAATCAATGTAAGACAATTGAATATATCAATTATTAAAGAGCCAGACACTAAGATGCAGAGCCGATAACATGTGATACTAATTACAGTTATCGACTCTTTTTGTGCGGAAAGAAGCTTGCAAAAATACCAATGAGTGAGGCACTGAAATCCGGTAATGAGTGAGTGTCTGGTTGGTTGTTGTAATGAATTTCATGACTGTGTATCCAAACCTGCCAGTTTTTGTGGCAGGTTTTTATTTTTTAAGGGCAGAAGGATTTCATCAAGGAATCATTAAATTTAGAACTTTATAAAATTAATTAATTTAAAAAAGTAATTGACAATAGGGTATGCTCTGATTATAATAAGTTTAATAAAATTTAATTTATATCAATCAAATTCAAAAAAGGAGGCGGTCATGGAAAAATATGATGCACTCAAACTTGAAAATCAGTTGTGTTTTTCTTTATATGCTTTATCTAGAGAAGTAATAAAAACATACAAACCATTATTAGATCCATTTGATTTAACATATACACAGTATATTACTATGATGGTCATGTGGGAAGAAAACGAAATTACATTTAAGGAACTTGGGAAAAAACTTTATTTAGACTCAGGAACTCTTACACCTGTGCTCAAAAAGCTAGAATCCAAAGGATTAATTATGAAATATAGGAATAAGGATGACGATAGAGTTGTAACTATTGAATTAACAGATAAAGGAAGAGAATTAAGAGAAAAAATAATTGATGTTCCTGAGAAAGTATATTGCAAATTTAATGCTGATGAAGAAACTCTTAGGATGTTAAAAAGAAACTTGGATGATCTTCTTAAAATAGATTTTAATTAAAGTTTACTTAAAAATATAGTAGACTTTATTATAAAGCCAATCGATTGAACAAAATTAAATTTATAAAAATGAAATTTCGAATTAGTTGTATTACCTATAGGTATCGAGCTTTTTATTGAGAAAATGATATATAAAAAATTGGAGTGATAAAAGTGGAAAGTATAAAAATAAATCAAAAAGCACCGGATTTTGAAACTCAAGATTTTAATGGAGACAAATTTAAGCTTTCAGATTTTGCAGGAAAAAATAATGTATTAATTGTGTTAAACAGAGGTTTTGTTTGACCATTTTGCAGAAAGCATTTGATGCAGTTGCATCAAGATTATGATAAATTTGCAGAAAGAAATACAATAATAGTAACAATAGGACCGGAAAGTTCAAATAACTTTAAAACTTACTGGGAAGAAAATAACTATAAATTCATCGGCATTCCTGATGCAAAACAATCGGTACTTAAATTATATGAACAAGAAGTAAATATACTTAAGTTAGGCCGAATGCCCGCTCAGATGTTAGTAGATAAAGATGGAGTGCTTAGGTACATTCACTATGGACACTCTATGAAGGATATTCCTGAGAATTCAGAAATATTAGAGTATATTGATTCACTAAGAAATACTAATTAAAGATTGTTTATACCCTTAGACCGATGTCCGAGGGTTTTTTTTAATATGATATGGTATACATTAATATCAGCAAACATTATAATATGAAAAAATGTTGTAAATTTATTTTATATACATTCTTGACATTTAGTAATATTTGAACTATGATTTAAATAGTTATAATAACTACATATAATCGTTATCGATAAAGGAAAATAGTGATGAATAATTTAGAATTATATGAATACAGCAAGACAATGAGTGAAGTAAAACTCACTTTGTGGGATGAATTGCCTGATTTTGCAATCTATAGTGACCAGATGTTACAAATAGTAAGTGAAGAAATATCTTTTATGCAAAATGGTGATGAGAAGCTTATTACGAAAAGCATGGTGAACAATTATGTAAAGTGGGGGATGATGCCTAAACCAGTGAAAAAGAAGTATGAAAAAATGCACATTGCATATGTTATTGTTATTACCATACTTAAACAGATACTCCCTATTACTAAAATTAAAGATGGAATTAGACTGCAGGTCGCATTGCAAGGAAATGAAAAAATAGCTTACGATTCCTTTTGTGAAGCATTTGAGGAATCAATGAGAAAAGTTTTTATTCCAATATTAGAAAAAAGCAGTCCTTATGTATTGGAGGAAAGGGAAATAAAATATGAAAAACTTGCTATTTCTTCCATAACTACAGCTTTATCTAATAAACTTTTAACTGAAAAAATAATAGAAACTAAAATTAAAAAAATATAAATAACCTTAAATCAGAAGGAGAAATATCATGGTTGAAAATAAAATTGCAATACTGACAGATTCTTGCTCAGATGTACCACGAAATTTATTAGAAAAATTTCATATTTATGAGATGGCACTTACCATCAATTATAAAGATAAATCTTATCGTGACAGAATTGATATTACGCCAGAAGAAGTTTATGAAAATCTGCAAAATGAAATACCTCATACAAGTTTGCCTACCGTTGGTGAAATGCATGAAACAGTTGAGAAAATCATTGCGGACGGATACAATCAAATAATTATTCCTGTAATCTCTTCAGGTTTGAGCGGAACATGTAAAGCAATTGAAATGGTTTGTGGGGAGTTTAAATATATCAAAACAAAAGTTATAGATACAAAAAATATAGCGCTTGGTTCTGGATTCCTGTCCATATATGCAGCACAATTAGTTGAAAAAAATTTAAACTTTGAAGATATAATTAAAAAAGTAGAAAGTAAAATTGAAGACTCAAGTATTTACTATAGTCTGCAAACTTTACATTATCTTGTAAAGGGCGGAAGGTTAGGTCGTGTAGAAGGAATGATTGGAAGCGTTCTTCAAATTAAGCCAATAATTAGCTGTGACAAAGATGGAATTTATTATACAGTAGAAAAGGTAAGAGGGAGAAGGCAAAGTATTAATAAACTGATAGAAATAGTACAGGATAAAATTAAGGGTAAGAAAAATTATTATCTTGCAATTTGTCATGGATATGCTCAAGAAGAAGCAAATAGAATCAGAGAAATTATGCAGCCATATATAGATAATGCCTCAATATATATGGAAGGACAAATTTCTCCTGCTCTTGGTGTTCATACAGGGCCGGGACTTGTTGGTATTGGATGTTTCAATTTGGATGATTAACGTGGCAAGCTTTCTGCTGGCAAATTGATGGGTATGGGTTGTGAAATACCCTTGATTATACTTACGAAATAGAAAATGATATTTTAATGATATGGGGTGGTGAAAAAGAATCGCCAGCATAGAAATGTGGTCAGAAGAACAAATAAGTCAGTTACAGTACATGTAGTTGTTTAGAAAAAAGGCAAAAATCGAGCTCAAAAAGTACATTTTGGGCTCGATTTTTTCTTTTCTTACTATTAAGCTGAGATTTTTTACGAATGGACACTTAATCAATAAATATTTAATGAATTATAATATAAATTTATTGATTATCAATAAAAGATATGCTAGAATTAAATTGCTTATAATTTTATATATGAGGTGTTTTATATGAAAAAAGAAACAATTTTTTTAAAACTTTCTGTTTTTTTTATTGGAATTATAGTTTTAGCTATATGTCTATTTGTGTTACCTCTGATAGCTAGAGATGCAGCAGAAAGTAGTTTGAAAATGGCATATGTTCTATATAGCATTTTATTAGTTATGTATGTAACAGCGATACCATTTTTTATTGCATTGTATCAAGCATTTAAACTATTAATTTACATCGACGCTAATAATGCTTTTTCTGAGTTATCTGTGAATGCTTTAAAAAATATAAAAAAGTGTGCAACTACAATCAGCCTGCTATATGTGCTTAGTATGCCGCTTTTCTATATCGTAGGGGAGGTAGATGATGCTCCGGGTGCTATATTGATTGGAATAATCTTTATTTTTGCACCAATGGTCATTGCAGTCTTTGCAGCTGTGCTCCAAAGGCTATTAAAGAATGCCATAGATATAAAAGATGATAATGACTTAACGATATGAGGTAAATAACATGGCAATTATAATTAATATTGATGTGATGCTGGCAAAAAGAAAAATGAGTGTCACTGAGCTTTCAGAAAGAGTTGGAATAACCATGGCTAACATTTCTGTTTTAAAGAATGATAAAGCAAAAGCTATAAGGTTCTCAACTTTAGAGGAAATATGTAAGGCTTTAGAATGTCAACCGGGTGATATTTTAGAATACAAAAATGATATTCACGAATAAGTCTATAAAAAGTAGGAAGTAAAATTTTTTGAGGTGATATTATGTATGACATAGTAATAGTAGGTGCTGGCCCTGCAGGCTCTAACCTTGCACGATTAATTGGAGATAAATATAAGATTTTATTAATAGATAAACGGGACCTTGAAAATGATAATGCTAAAAACCGATTGAATAAATGCTGCGGAGGATTACTTGCACCTGATGCACAGAAAATGATTGCTAAGTTGGGTTTAGGGATACCTAAAGATATTCTGGTCAATCCTCAACTTTTTGCTGTAAGAACCATTGATTTAACAAATAATTTAGAAAAGCTATATCAGCGATTCTATTATAATATGGATAGAGAAAAATTTGATAGATGGCTGGTTTCATTACTGCCAACGGGAGTTGATAAAAAGTTTAATTCTATTTTTAAAGGTTTTGATGAAATTCCAGGCGGATATGAAACTAGATATATTCATAATGGGAAAGAAATATCGGTAAAGACAAGAGTCATAGTTGGTGCTGATGGTGCATTATCCAAAGTAAGGAAATCTATTAGCAAGGATATTAATATTCCAGAAGTGTATATCTCTATTCAAGAATGGTTTGAATGCTCATATTCTATGCCTTATTTTACCGCTATATTTGATGAAGAAATAAGTGATTTCTACTCTTGGATAATTCCAAAGGAAAACTATGTGCTACTAGGGTCTGCCCTTAGGCCAAAGGAAAATACTAGGGAAAAGTATGATATATTGAAAAATAAACTGACTCAGCGAGGCTTTAATTTCGTAAATAAAATTAAAATAGAAGGTACATATATCGTTAGACCTAAGAAGATATCACAGCTGTATGAGGGAAGAGATGGGATAGCCTTGATTGGCGAAGCATCAGGTGCGATTAGTCCTAGTTCTGCTGAAGGAATTAGCTACGCTTTAAAAAGCTCCTTATACTTAGCACAAAGTCTCGAAGATGGGATAGATGGATTTTTGGTAAGGTATAAAAAGAAGGTAAAAGATATCAAGTTAAATTTATTCCTTAAGAATCTAAAATCTCCAGCTCTCCAGCAATGTACAATCCATTACTTAGGCAGTTAGCTATGAGATCAGGTCTGCAAAGTATTAAATAACCTTCGGATATTACCATAATATCTGAAGATGAGAATCATTTTCTAATAAAAAAATAATAGTAAATTCTTTATTTCGCTATAATTAAATGTTATTATAAATAAGATGATATATTAAATTACGTGAATGGGGACGATAACATGAAAATATCACGAGAATGTATTCACTGCCTGGCTAGGCAAGCTGTAGAAATAGCTGAAGAATCAACAAGCAATGTAATAATGCAACAAGAAATAATAAAAAAGTCACTTCATGAACTAGGAGAAATAGATTTCAATGAAACGGCACCTGAAATAGGTTTTAGGTTACATCAAATTGCAAAAAACATCACGGGCATTAATGATCCATATAGCAGTCTAAAAGAACAATATAATGCAATTGCTCAAGAGATTTATGATAAAATAAATGAGGAAAAGTGGTTAGAAAAGGCAGAAGATCCTTTTGATATGGCTTGTAGGTTAGCAATAGCTGGCAATATTATAGACTTTTCAGTTGGACTGAATTTAGAACATATCGATATTGTTAAGTCGGTTGAAGACAGTATAAAACATGACATTTATGGAACTGGATCAAAAGCTTTACAAAAAGCAGTAGAAGAGGCAGAAAATATCATGTATATTGCTGACAATTCCGGTGAAATCATTTTTGATAAGTTTTTGTTAATGAATCTTCCTGCTAATAAGGTTACATATGTTGTGAAGGGAGGTCCAATAGTAAATGACGCAACTATGGAAGATGCCATAAGTACAGGCGTTACTGACTTAGTGAGAGTTATTGATAATGGGCATTTTGCACAAGGGACGATTATGAAGGATTGTTCAAGTGCATTTATATCCGAATTTAATAAAGCTGATCTTGTTATAAGCAAGGGACAGGCAAACTTTGAAACTTTAACTGATGTAAAAGATAAAACTATTTTTTATTTATTACGAGCAAAGTGTAGCTCCGTTGCTTCCGCTATAGGGTGTAACCGAATGGATTATGTGCTTACGAACTATTAGACATGGTGTTTTTTAAAATTCAATACGCGAAGATAGTAGAAACTGTTAATAATATTCATTTTTAGATTAAAAGGGGGAACAACAATGGATTATTTAGTTGAAAATCCACACAACTCTATGGCTGAGTCCTTTCAGTCTGCTTTTGGTAATGAGGAATTGCTTTTTCAGATAGTAGATCTTTTTCCAATACCTATTGAAATATTTGCTCCTGATGGTACTACAATGTTTGCAAATCGCGCGGCTCTGGAAATATGGAACATATCAAAAGCAGAACAAATTGTAGGACATTACAATCTGTTGAAGGATCCTGTGGTAAATGACGAATTAGGTATGAGGGAATATGTCCGTCGAGCTTTTTTAGGGGAAACGATTTCAGTATCGGATGTTAAGGTAACTTTGGAAGATATGTCAGAACGTTATGAGGCAAAGAGCGATAACTTCGGTATAAATGCATTGTACACAGATATTCATAGCTTTCCTATATGGGATCAAAATAGAAATATAGCTTACATAGTAAATGTATTTATTACTACCAGAATATATGAGGGTAGGTCTGATATTGCTAAAGCCAAGGAGTATATAGAAACATATTGGTTGGAGAAGTTCGACATTGAAAAAATTGCCCGATCAGTAAATTTAAGCCGTTATCATTTTGCTCGCCTTTTCAAAAAGCATACTTCTATGACGCCATATTGTTATTATCAAAAGATAAAAGTAAATAAGCTAATGGAGGCAATATGTAATAAAAACCTTACAATAACAGAAGCCTTCGCAGTCTGTGGCGAAGATTATAAAGGAAATTACCTCAGATTATTTAAAGAAAAGACAGGAATGACACCATCACAATACCGAAAAACTGTTTCGCAAAATTAGAATGATATTAATATTTATATATGAGACTTTCAAGCTTAAATGATTTTGAAGGTCTTTTTGTTTTGAGCAATAAACATAACAAAATTAGCATTGATTAAGGTATATTATATTATCCATGATTTGTATGATAAAATTAAACATAGACTCTGTATGAAGGAGAGATTTTATATGAAAGGTAAAAATTTAGTAAAAATTCTTATATTAGTGTTTATCATAAGCACAATGCCAGTTTTGGCACAAGCAGCATACAACCCACCAACAAGTGTTGGATTGCCCAAAAGTGTTGCTGCTGAATATAGGGAAGATGGATTCGAAAAAACATGGATTGGATTTGATGTTAATGTGAGTGCATCTGAAGAACTGCGTGAATTCGTAGATATTATAGGAGAAGATAATTCAGCATTCTCAGAAGCTGGATATAGCGGCTTTGAGCTTATGGCACAGATTGACTATAAATTTGATGAAGGAAACTGGCATTACAAAAGCGAGTGGGATGAAGATCGTGGCTATAATACTAACAAAAGCCTTTGCCGTATTGAAAAAGGCATTTATACATCTTCCGTAGTATTTGACAAAGTGCAATTCGAAAGTATTTCCAGTGGCGAGCAATTACCTGTAACCAAATCTTATTTTGACACTCATACAATGCATTTCAGAGTACGTTTTGTAGTTAATTACCAGGACGAAAATGGTGAATATTTCGGTTTCTTTTCTCCATGGTCTGAAACTGTTTCTTACAGCAACAATCAAAAGATTGAAAATCCTGATATTCTGATTAATCATGCACCTGTGTTGAAATCAGCGGAACTTAAAAAAAATTCTGATGGATCACCTTACTTGAATATTAGGGCTGACAAAGCTCATGAAGAAACTCAGCTATTGAATAATATAAGTAATGACTGGGTAAAAACTGAGGTTTGGCTCAAGGTTAACAATGGAGAGTGGAGGGCTTGTCACAGTGATAATTTCGTCGAAGAATTTAATATCGGTGCAGAGGCTTATTTTGGCCTAAAGGATAGCTATGAAGCAGCAGTATATGAGATGAAATTCAGGTATTTATTCGATTACTATCATTACCCAGCAGCAGGAAAGTCCGGTGTAGTATACAGTCCTTTTTCCAATATTATCTCTCACGGCATGGAAGCATATTCTAATGCATCAAGCTGGGCAATGCCTGAACTTGATAAAGCAAATGAATATGGACTGATTCCAGAATCACTTAAAGGAGAGGATATGACTCATCCAATTACTCGTGAAGAATTTGCAGAAGTTGCTATATTATTGTATGAAAAATCAACAGATGAGGTGAGCGTGCCTGTTTCGCCTAATCCTTTTAATGATACAACAAATCTTCAGATATTAAAGGCATTTAATCATGGAATTGTAAAAGGGATATCAGCTACTTCTTTTGCACCTAAAGAGCTCACAAATCGTGAGCAGGTTGCAACGATGCTTAGCAGAGCCATCCGCAAAATTGCTCCAAATGGTGATTTTTCAACTTCTGGTTCACCTAGTTTCAGTGATCAGAATGATATCTCCTCTTGGGCATTAGAGCATGTTCAGTACATGGCAAAATTGGAAATAATTAAAGGAACTGATGGAAAATTTATGCCAAAATCAGTAACATCAGCTCAATCAGCAGCTGGATATGCTACAACAACTCGTGAACAAGCTCTTGCAATGAGCTTGAGGTCTTTTGATAATATGGATAAAATAAAGGTTTCTAAACCGGATTCAGTATCGTCATCGTCAAGCCTTGTGGGAATATGGGAACATACAGCTGCTTCAGGCAATGTGGGTTTGTATATAAGCTTGGATTTAAAGAGCGATGGGACTTTTTCAAAAACGGTTGGAACTTCTGCTTCATATTCTGTTTCTGGCATGGGATATACTGGTAATTACAGTATATCTGGAGATAAAATACTTTTTTACAACCAGAAAAAAGGTACAATTATTGGAAGTTCTCTAACTGATATGAATTTTAACCCCAGCATAGAAGATGTCCCAGTGGATGATACCGAGGAGACCTTCATTATGAAGGATAACAATCATATGATGCTTGGAGACACAGAGCTTTTCAGGAATGAGTAATATTATAGCATGATATATATTAATTCTCTTAGACGAAGTTTGAGAGAATTATTTTTTTATGTCATGTTTTTTCTAGAATATTAATTGTAGAAATTGTTATTTATAAGCAAATCGCTAAAATTGTGGATAACTATTGATACCTCTTACATAATGGTATATAATGGATTAGGTTAATATAATACAGCTGTGAACAGCGAAATTAAAATTTATAAATTTCATGCTATGTGCTAAATGCGAAAGTGAGGAAACTACAAATGTTTAGAGAAATGAGAAGAAATAAACAATTATTGTCAACAGAAGATACCATAGCGGTAATGGATAGGTGTACAAGCGGCGTCATGGCGTGTTATGGTGATGAAGACTATCCATATGCAGTTCCGGTAAGCTTTGTATATTTCAATGACAAAATATATTTTCATTCAGCAAAAATCGGACATAAGGTTGATGCAATATATAAAAATTCTAAAGTTTCTTTTTGTGTAATAGACGAAGATACTATAGTAAGTGAGAAGTATACAAGTTTTTTCAGAAGCGTTATAGCTTTTGGCAAAGCAAGAATTGCAGAAGGTGATGAATTTTTAACAGCTTTTAAGGCTATAGTTGAAAAATATTCAGGAGAACAGCCTGAAGAAGCTAAACTTAAGGAAATCACTGGATGTTCACACTCTTATATAATTGCAATTGATGTGGATCATATTACAGGCAAGGAAGCAATTGAATATGTTAGAGAAAAAGAAAACAAACTTTAATAAATATAACTTAATATAAAGATAAAAAGAATAATAAAGAATCCAACAACCTATGATATTTTTCAAAGATGTTGGATTTTTTTAAAAGTGTTTTTATGCTCATTCAAGGATTATTAGCATTTATATTAGGTGTAATTTTGCTGCTATAATAGACTAACAGTAGGTTCTGTTATTGTAAGAGTATTTTCATATGTATTCAAGTTTGCAGTTGCACCTATTGGTATAGCCATTTTATAATAGCCGTGCCCAGATGCTAAATTTGTCATAAGTGGTTTATTTAGCGGAACTACCACCTCGTTTATTAGATCTTCATAAGTCTTTCCGTAGGCATC